>DATLZJ010000627.1:0-7921 GCA_035574055.1 Caldilineaceae bacterium | reverse complement strand
CCCGACGTGCGCGCCGATGCGCGCTTGGTGCAGGAAGGGCCATACCGCTGGATTCGCCACCCGATGTACAGCGGGCTGATCTGGACCGGGTTGGCCCTGGTGCTGGAGCATCCAACCTGGCCGCGCTGGGGCGCGCTGCTGGCGCTGGCAGCCAATTTCGTTGTCAAGCTCCATGTCGAGGAGCATCTGTTGCGCCAGGTATTTCCAAGCTATGCCGCCTACCAGGCGCGCACCAAGCGGCTGGTCCCATTTATCTATTAGGAGCAAGCCCCGCCGGTGGCCTCACATCCTGTGAATCTTGCCCTGCGCTTTCTATTGGAGCTGGTCGCTCTCTTTGCCTTCGCCTATTGGGGCTGGACTCAGCACAGCGGGCTACCTCGTGTGCTCTGGGCCGTAGGCCTGCCGCTGCTGGTCGCCGTGGCTTGGGCGCTCTTCCGGGCGGCGGAGCCAGGCGGCCTGGCGCCGGTTGTCGCCATTCCTGGCGTCGCCCGTCTGCTGTTGGAGATCGTGGTCTTTGGCGGCGCAACCTGGGCGTTCTACGCCGCCGGGCGACCTGTCTGGGCAGGACTCTTGGGGGCCGTCGTGCTGCTCCACTACCTGGCATCTTATGACCGCTTGGCGCAGCTCATCCAGAGGCCATCCTGAACAACGCTGGAAGGAGACTGAGACGTGAAGATTCATGCCGCCATCGCGCGCGCCGTCAATGAGCTAACGGTCGAGGAGGTAGAGCTGGAGGCGCCCCATGCCGGCGAAGTGTTGGTGCGGATGCGCGCCGCCGGCGTCTGCCATTCCGACCTGCATACCTATCGCGGCGAGCTACGCACGACGCCGCCCGTGGTCTTGGGGCATGAGGGCGCCGGGGTGGTGGAGGCGGTTGGACCGGGGGTGACGCGCGTCCAGCCAGGCGACCGGGTGCTGATCAACTGGCTGCCCTCCTGCCTTGAATGCCCCTCCTGTCTGGCCGGGCGGCCCTCCCTCTGCGAGCGTTTCCCCGCGACCACCATCCAATCGCGTATGCCCGATGGCACCTTGCGCCATCGCACCCTCGATGGGCTGGAGCTAAAGCCCTACCTTAGCTCTGCGACGATGGGCGAGTACGCCGTGATCCACCAAAACGGGCTGGTGCCCCTGCCCGACGACGTACCCTTTGAGGTGGGCGCAGTCATCGGCTGCGCGGTGCTGACCGGCGTGGGCGCGGTGCTCAATACGGCCCAGGTGAAGCCGGGCAGTTCGGCCGCGGTCATCGGTTGCGGTGGCGTGGGATTGAGCGCGCTCTTGGGTTGCGTGCTGGCCGGCTGCTATCCGCTGATCGCGGTGGACATTGTGCCTGGCAAGCTTGCCTGGGCGCAGGAGCTGGGGGCCAGCCATACGGTCAATGGCCGCGAGGAGGATGTGGTCCAGGCATTGCGCCGGATTACCCGGCTAGGGCCGGACTATGTCTTCGACAGTGTGGGCGCAGCGGCGACCATTGCCCAGGCTCTCGGCGGCGTGCGGCCCGGCGGCGCAGCGGTGGTCATGGGCATGCACTCGCTCAAGCAGGAGGTGCCCATCTCGACGGCTGCCCTGGTAGCCCAGAACAAGAGCCTGCTCGGCTCCTTTGCCGGCTCTTCCCGCCCTTTGGTGGACCTTCCCAAGCTGATCGAGCTGTACCGGGCAGGCCGCTTGCCTGTGGACCGGCTGATCAGCCACCGCTACACGCTGGACCAGGCGCCGCAAGCCTTCCACGACCTGGAGGCCGGCCAAGTCGCGCGGGGCGTGCTGCTCTTCGATCAATAGAGGGGCTTGCAACCCACCTACGCCGGGTGGAAGACCATGCCGCCCACGGTGACGGCGGATGTCTCCCTGGCGTCGGCGTTGCACGAGGCGTAGCCCGCTAACTCGCCTCGGACCTCGCCTCCCAGCTTGCCCAGCAAACGCAGGGTCAGGTAAATGGGCGCCACCCCGCAGACATTGTTGCGGTCGCGCACGCGGCGGATCGCCTCGAAGAAGCCCTCGGCGTCCCCCTGCTGCATCCATTGGAGCAGCTCCTTGTCGGCGGCTGCGACCGCGGCGCGGGCGGCGGCGTCCAGCGGCTCTCCGCCAAAGGCCGGGCCGACATGGGCCAGGTCGCCCGACGCGACGACCAGCAGCCTGCGCCCGCGGGTCGCATCGGCCAGCGTCTCCAGCACGCGGTTGAGCATGCCATCGTTGGCCGGGGCTGTGCCGCCGGCGATATGGTGATGGAAACCACCGACCAGGATGGGCACAATCTCCACCGGGCGGCGGGCGCGCAGGTGGTGGAGCCAAACAGCCACCAGCTCCAGCGAGTGCTCGCCCCGGTGGCGCAGCTCGCCGGCATAGGCGGCCTCCTCGCCCAATACCGCGGCCAGCCGGTCCACGACATCGAGCGCGGTGGGCAGGACGCCATAGGGGGTGCTGTAGCTCTGGCGGGTGAGGGTGAAGGGGTCGCCGCCGTAGTGGTCGGTGCCAAAGATCACGACTAGGTCCGCGGTCTGCGCAGCGGCGGCGGCTTGCTCCCAGACCTGTGCATAGACCGAGCCGCCGCGTGGGTAGTCAATGTGCGGGCTGAGCAGGCCAGCTACCGTTTTGTGCTGATGGCCGGCGCCGTTGCGGCTGCGGCGCGCCTCGGCCAGGTACCCCTCCAGCAAGGCGTGGAGCGCGTCCGGCTCCGCAGGATAACTTTGGCCGGCCAGCAGAGGGGGGCGGCATGGAGCCTGGCGATAGGCGGCCCGCGCCCGGCGCAGCGCCTCGGCCATCCGCTCGTTTTCCAGCAAGTACACCGCGTCCAGGGCCTCGACCACTTGCTCGACCAGCACCGTCGGAACGCTAGCCCCCCAGTAGAGGCTGAGGGTCTGGGCCACGTCGTGGGGCGTGCGGGTGCCGTCACAGAGCGCCAGCACCGCCCCCAAGGGCTGTGGGATGAGAAGCTGCTGCTCGCTGAGCTGGAGCGGGTCGCGCAGCATGAGGTAGCTTTCCCCGTTGTGAGCGTGGGGCCGAATATCCACCAGACGCAACTTAGGACAGGCAGCGGTTAGCGATGAATGCACGGCCATATAGCTGGGAGACTCCCTTACGTGGGCTGGTTTGGATTAAAATGGCATCTTATCCATAGGGGAAGGGTTGTCAAATCCGGCAGGTTCGTGAGACTCGTGAGAAAGGAGCAGACAAATGGCCTATTATCTGGTGCGCGCTACACCGCGCGCCGACCGGCTGGACGAGTTGAGCGAGAAGGTGAAGGCCGGCGCGTTTGTGGGACTGCGCCCCTTCGGCGAGGCGTTGAGCCTGGGCTTGCGGGGCGCTCGGCGGCTGGAGGATGGCCGCGCGATCTGGGAAGAGGAGGACTACTGTTCGCCGCCGCTGGCGATGGAGCGGGCCGCAGTGCTGGACCACTACTTCACCGGCATCGAGGTCGAGCGGGTGCGCGAGGGCGAAGGTTGGGAGCGAATCCAGGCGCTGCCAAGGCTGCTGGAGTAGGCCCACGGCTGCCGGCCGGTAGCCCACCGCTACGCCCCTAGCTATGGAGGATGGTGGGCTACCGGCTTTCATCTATTGGCCGTAAATGTGGGTGTACCGGTAGTGTAGTTTGGCTACATCCGCGGCGGGGATCTCGTCGGGCTGGCCCAACTGGAGGGCCAGGTGGACGGTCTTGGCGATGTCCTCCACCATGACCGCGGCCTTGACCGCGGCGCGCGCGTTCTTACCCACGGTAAAGACGCCGTGATTTTTGAGCAGCACCGCCGCACAATTGCCGATATGCTCCACCACCTGTCGCCCGATCTCTTCCCCGCCGATGAGGGCGAAGCCGGCGCAGGGGATGGCCTGGCCGAACTCGTCGGCGATGGCGGTCAGGTAGACGGGGATGGGCCGGCCCAAGGCGGCAAAGGCGGTGGCATAGGGCGAATGGGTGTGGACGATGCCGTTCACGTCGGGCCGGTGGCGGTAGATGTAGAGGTGGCTGGCCGTGTCGGACGAAGGCTTGAGCGTTCCCTCCACCACATCGCCCTCCAAGTCCAGCACCACATGGTCCTCAGGGCGCAGCTCATCGTACATGACGCCGCTGGGCTTGATGACCACCAGCCCGCTCTGCGGGTCGCGCGCGCTGATGTTGCCGGAGGTCCACGTCACTAACCCCTCCTTGGGCAACATCAGGTGTAGTTTGTGCAGCTCCTCTTTCAATGCCTCAAGCATAAGCACCTCAGAAGTTGAACCGCAAAGACCAGAGGAAGGCTGCCGACTGCTGGCTTGCAGCAACGTAGCCACGTAGGTGCGGCAGGATGCCGCACGGGTATGTCAGGCCAGGGCGTGCGCTATCCTAGCGCACCTACGACAACGACACTGCGGGCATCCACGAGGGATGCCCCTCCTTTCTTCTGGCCCTTTGCGTTCTTTGCGGTTAATTCTCTTTCATTGCCGCGCGGCGGAGATGGCGCAGGCGCTTCATCACGTCGTTTGCGCCGCGGCCAAAGTAGTCGTAGAGCGTGCTGTAGTCGGCATAGAGCTGGTCATAGACCTCGACATGCGCGGGGATGGGCCGGTAGACCACATCCTGGAGGCCGCCCATCTTTTCCGCCGCCTCGTAGATGTTGGCGTAGCCGCCCGCTTCGGGGCCTGCCGCCACGGCGCCATGCATGGCTGCGCCCAGCGCGCCGCCCAGCGCGCTGCGGATCACCCGAAACTCCCGGTTGGTCACGTCGGCGTAGATTTGCATCATCAGCTTGTTGCGGTCGGGCAGGCCACCGGCGGCCACAATGCGATGCACCGGCACCCCGCTGCCGGTCAGCGCCTCGATGATCTTACGCGTGCCGAAGGCAGTAGACTCGATCAACGCGCGGTAGATGTCGGGCGCGGTGGTCGCCAGCGTTGCGCCCACCAGCAGCCCGCTTAACTCCACATCTACCAGCGTCGAGCGGTTGCCGTTCCACCAGTCCAGCGCCAGCAAGCCATGCGCGCCGGGCTTCTGCTTGGCGGCCTCTTCTTCCAGCAGCGCATGGAGCGGAAGCCCTCGCTGCCTGGCCTGGTCATGGTAGACGGGCGGCACCGCATTCTCCACGAACCAGGCGAAGATGTCGCCTACCCCGCTCTGTCCGGCCTCGTAACCATAGAGACCGGGCACGATGCCATCCTCCACCACGCCGCACATGCCCTCGACGCGGACCCGCTCCGTGCCGTTGACCATGTGGCAGTTGCTGGTGCCCATGATGATGGTCATGACGCCAGGCTCCATGGCCTGGGCGGCGGGCACGGTGACATGGGCATCCACATTGGCGACGGCGACGGCGGTGCCGGGGCGCAGGCCGGTCCAGGCGGCGGCCTGCTCGGTCAGCCCACCGGCCTTGGCCCCCAAGGGCATGATCTCGCGGCTCATCTTGGTATCTACGATGTCGGCCATCTCCGGGTGGAGGGCGGCAAAGTACTCGCGGCTGGGGAAGCCCTCGCCCTTCTGCCAGATGGCCTTGTAGCCCGCGGTGCAGGCGTTGCGCGTCTCGCGCCCGGTCAACTGCCAGACCACCCAGTCGGCGGCCTCGATCAGCCGGTCGGCGGCGCGGTAGATGTGGGGCGCCTCGTTGAGGATTTGGAGCGCCTTGCTGAAGAACCATTCGGATGAGATTTTGCCGCCGTAGAGGTCCAGCCACGTTTCGCCCCGCTCGCGCGCTACCTGGTTGATGCGGTCGGCTTCGGGCTGGGCGGCATGGTGCTTCCAGAGCTTGACCCAGGCGTGCGGCTCATGGCGATATTCGGGAAGCTGGCAAAGGGGCGTGCCGTCGCGGGTGGTGGGCAGCATGGTACAGGCGGTGAAGTCAATACCGATGCCGATCACGTCCGCCGGGTCTACCTGCCCCTCGGCCAGCACGGCGGGCACCGTGCGCTTGATGGTCTCGATATAGTCGTTGGGGTCCTGGAGCGCCCAATCCGGCTCTAGCCGGACTTGGCCGCCGGGCAGGGTTTCGTCAATGACGCCGTTGGCATAGGGGTAGACGGCCGTGGCGACCTCCCGGCCATCGGCGATATCCACCAGCAGGGCGCGGCCCGATTCCGTGCCAAAATCAATGCCGATTGCGTATTTAGGACTCATGTCGCTCTCTTTCGGCTCACTCTCTTGGCTCAATGACGGCGGATTTACGGCATTCATCTGGTCATTCGTTTAGCCATGATGGTAGACATCCCAACCCTTGTACTTGGTCAGCGCTTCATAGACCGCCGCGGCGGTTTGGGCCGGGTTGACGGTGACGTGGTGCTCGTAGCCGTTCTCGCAGATATAGTGGAGCAGCCGCTGGAAGTTGGGCACCTTGACCACGCCATAGCCGCCGAAGGTGAGCAGCGGGTCATCGGTGAACTCGCCCTCGCCCACATAGGCGCGCATCTTGCCGCTGAAGTCGTCGGTAGTGACGCGCAGATAGGTGAAGGCATTGGGCTTGATGCGCCCATAGATGGTGCCGTAGGTGTTCTCTGGGCCGACGGTGCCGGCGATGATCTCCTGGTAATACATATTGGGCCGGTCGCCGTTGGCCTGCTTGAAGATGTCCTTGGGCAGATTGCTACAATGGAAGATCACGCCCTTGTCGGGGTCGTCGCCGTAGTTGTTGTTCCAGTCCACCAGGGCGCTGGGGCGCTGGCTGGCCTGGGCCAGGATGTACATGGCGAGCGCGCCCATGGTGTCCACCTCGCACGCGCTGGGGATCAGCTCGTTGCTCATCATGCTCATGAGCGTGCAGGGCACCACGCCAAAGAACTCCTCCATCGCCGTCCAACACTGGATGGACGAGGCTTGCAGCCGCTTCTCCTGCATCCAGCGGTCTACCGTAACGCCGAACTTTGCCATCTTGGTGAGCGATGTATCGGGCACGTTGCGAGTGTCTACGTAGTTTTGGATGGCGGTAAGCTTTTGCTGCACCTGGGGATCGTCGTCGGCCAGGGCATTGACCCAGCCGAACAGCTCAAAGAGGTCCAGCGTCTCGATGGAGATGCCGTGCTGTTCCAACAGTTTTTCGCTGTAGCGGACGGTGTTGAAGTTGGTGGGGCGTGCGCCCAGCGCGCCGATGCGCAGCCCGTTGAGGCTACGGGTCACCCGGCACAGCGCGGCAAAGTTCGCCAGGTCTTGCTGGAAGGTCGGGTGAGAGGGAGCGACCGTGTGCAGGGTGGTCAGGGTGTAGGGAATGTTGTACTGGCGCAGGTTATTGCAGGCCGACATTTTGCCGCAGAAGCTATCGCGGCGGTCGGCGATGGTCATGCTGTCGGCCACATCGGGATAAGCCTGGATCAGGACGGGCACGTTCAAGCCTGACCAGCGGATCGTATTGGCAATGGCGCGCTCGTCGCCGAAGTTGGGCAGGGTAATGACGATGCCGTCAATCTCCTTGCGGTGGGCGTCGAACAACTCGGCGCACTTGCGGGCGTCCTCCAGACTTTCGACGCTGCCGAAAACGGTATCTTGGGGCGACAGGGCGATCACCTTATAGCCGGCGTCGGTCAGCGTCTGGATCATCTCGGCGCGGCCGGACTCGCACAAGTGGCTGGGAAAGAAACCGCGGTTGCCGACAATTAGGCCGACGGTAACAGGTTTCATAGGGGCAATCTCCTTGCTGGATTCGGGCTAAGGCTGATTGAAAGCCGGTATGGATAGATGGATAGATAGAATGATAATGGTTTAGGCATGGGCCACGGAGATATGGGCGGATGGATTGTATGCCTCTTCTCCTAAAAGCACAATCACCTCCCGCGGTGGGAGCGTGAATTGGGCAGTTTTGGCTGTCTCTGTGGTCCCATGGGCCGTTCCGGCAGGGGGTTGCTGGCCGCCTAGCAGCGGCATGTAGCCGCCGGGCAGGACGACCGTCTGCTCCTCTGCCGTGTGGTTGAGCACAAAGACCAAGGGCTGGTTTCCCTGCCAGCGGGTGCAGACCTCCACGCCGGCGGGGGTGGCAGG
>DATLZJ010000626.1:0-14867 GCA_035574055.1 Caldilineaceae bacterium | reverse complement strand
CCGCCACTTGCAACGCGCGCCGGTCATCGGCCATGGTGATGGGCAGGCTCACGCGGAACATGCCAAAGATGCCGGACGTCACCGCATTGGTGTAGGTGGCGATCCAGTCAATCTTCTCGACAACCCGCGCCGTCGTCACATTTGCCAGACCCAGCCCCGCGACATTGCCGTGGGTCTCCTCGGTCAGGTCAAGCACCGCGATCACCGCCACATCTACCGTACCGAAATGTTCCGGCTGGCGCGGGATCATGAGCCGGCTGATGATATTGGTGTCCATGCCCGTGCCGCTGATGTTCTTGCCGAGCTGGCGCACCACCAGCACATCAATCTCCGGAAAGGGCAGGCTCGCCATCAGCGCCTTGGCCTTCTCCAGGCAGGCGGCCTCTTTGGCCGTCCCCACCTCCTCCGCGGTCAGCCCAATGATCTCCGCCGTCTCGTCATAGGCGTTCTCAATGGGGCAGATCGCGCCGACAAAGTTGGTCCGCTCGGCATAGACCCGCGCGGCCGGCTCCAGATAACGCTGGAAGTTTGCGCCGCCCCCGGCATGCATCAACGCCGCGCCGTGCTGCTTGCCCCAGCCGATGACACACATCTTCGACGGCCCGCTCTCCAAATGGCTGCGGAAGTCGGTGTGCGGTTTGATCCGGCTCACCAAAAGCGCATGGTCGGCAGCCATCGAATCTAGCCCCTGGAAGAGCGGCGGCCCGCCGGGCACCTGGCCGATCTGCTTTACTTCCATGGTCGCGCGGATCTCCGCGCCCACGCTCTCCTCGGTCACGCCGAGCTGCGCCAGCATCTCCTTCTGCCCTTCGGCTGTCGCCCCGCCGTGACTGCCCATCGCCGGCACCACATAAGGCTTCAGCCCGGCCTCTTGGAGCCGCTCGACAACGGCCCGCACGATGATCGGCAGATTGGCAATGCCCCGGCTGCCGGCCCCCACTGCGACGGTATTGCCGGGGGCCATACGCGCCAATATCCCCGACTCCTCCAGCGCCCGGCGTGTTGCCGCGCGCAGATCATCCACCCGCGGTGCGTCGAAACGCTGCTCCACCACCAAGACCCGGTCGGGCAGCGGCGCCGGAAAGTCCAATTCCTTGATTTGCTCCAGCAGCTTCATGCCTGCTCCTTCCCCATTATCCTTTTACCCGCTGCACAATCTCGCGCAACACAGCCTCAAAGTCGTCGCCTGCCGCCTTGAACTCGCTGTCGCTGATCACCAGCGGCGCGCCAAAGACCACGATCTGCGCGCCCATCTCCAGCGTGCGCAACGCCTGCTCGACAGTCAACCCGCCCACCGCTTGCACCGGGATGGAGACCGCCTCCAGCACACCGGGCAAGTCATCCAGCGGGCTAAGGCCCGGAACCATATTACGCTCGTCGAAGCCGGTATGGACGATGATGTAGTCCACCCCCAGCGCCTCGGCTTCACGCGCCCGCCGGGGCTTATCCGGACAGAGCATCACATCGCACATCACCTTGCCGCCGTAACGCCGCGCCATCTTCACCTGCTCGATGATGCTCGCGTCATGGGCCTGGCCCATCACCACGGTCATGGTGGCCCCGGCCTTGAACATCATCTCCGCCTCCAACCCCGCGCCGTCCATCGTTTTCAAATCGGCGACAATAGGCGTCTCCGGATAGGCAGCGCGCAGCGCCTGCACCGAGCGCAAGCCCTCGGCCAAGATCAAGGGGGTGCCTGCCTCCAGCCAATCTACGCCGGCGCGCATGGCCGCGTCGGCCAGCGCCAGCGCCTCGTCCAACGTCGTCACGTCCAGCGATACTTGAATAATCGGAGTGGTTGTTTGCGGCATCGGTTCGTCCTACTGGCTGATAGCTGGGGGCTGGATTAGTCTGCCAGGCGCAGCACCGACTTGACGTTGGCGCCCTGCTCCATACGCAGGAAGGCCTCCTCCCACCCCTCCAGCGGGTAGACCCCACCGATGACCGGCTCCAGATTGATCTGGCCGGTTGAGAGCAGCCCCAAGACACGCTCCCAGGTAGGATATGTGTGGCTAAAGCTGCCTTGGAGCGTAACCGCTTTCCCGACAAGCGGGTCCAGGTTGAAATCGAGCGGCTGTGGCCCCCAGCCGATCTTGGTGATCCGGCCATTGGGCCGTACCAGTTCCAGCGATTGCTTGAGCGCCCGGCTCACCCCCGTGCAGTCCACGACCAGATCGGCCCCGAAGCCATCTCCCAAACTGCGGATGAGCTGGGCCGGATCCTCACGTTGAACATTGACCGTGTAGTGTGCGCCAAGCTCTTCGGCCACCTCGAGCCGGTGGGCATCCACATCGGTGCCTAAGACGACAATCGTGCCTGCGCCGCGTAGCCGCACAATTTGCAGCGCCATGATGCCTATCGGTCCTGGCCCCTGGATCACCACCAAATCGCCAGGCCTCATCGCCGTCTTTTCCACCAGCGCATTATAGGCCACACAGATCGGCTCAGTGAGCGCGGCGTGCTCAAAGGAGACATTATCGGGGATGCGGTGCAGGATTTGGGGCCGGGCCACCACATACCGGGTGAACGCGCCATCGGCGAGCGCGCCGTAGCCCAGCCGGTTCGGGCAGAGGTTATAGTTGCCACTGAGACAATAGACGCAGCGGCCACAGACCTCCGCCGCGGTCTCACACGCCACCCGGTCGCCCACGGCGAAGCCCGTCACCTCATCCCCCACGGCCGCGACCACGCCACAGAACTCATGGCCCAGAATCAACGGCAGCTTGACCTCCCAGCTCTGGTGCTCGCGCCACATATGCAGGTCGCTGCCACAGACGCCTGCCGCCTTTACCTCCAACAGCACGCGGTCCTTGGGCAGAGACGGCTCCGGCACGTCGCGCACCTCGACAGCGCCGTTTTGCCGGCCAAATTTGACTAGGGCTTGCACGCTTGCGACTCCTCGCTCTAGGATCCTTGCTCTAGGATGGACGCCGGCGCGGGCGCAGCAGCAACTGGGATACAGCCAATCGCCGGCCCGAACGGCGCAAGGTAGGGGTAGGCTGGCGCCTCGTTTGCTCCTCCCATCGTTCCACTATTCACCGCTTTTGTCAAGGAAGACGCCTCCTCAGCCTCATCTGCTTGGCCGCCAGATATACCGGCCCCTAGACATTGATGAAATTGATGAACACGTCAACGGCCATGCAGCGCCACGTTCAGGAGGAGCCAAAAACCAGGTTTGACAGAGGGTAACAAAGTCGCTATGATGGCAAGTACCGGCGTTTCTTTGCATGTCCGCCTCCGGCCATGGCTCCAGCATTCTGTCGTTGCCAAAGCAGGCCCCGCACTTACCATAGGCGCGTCTTTCTCCCTCATCCCATAGGGTGACCCAGGAAAGCCCAGCATGTGGTGCCTGTCGGCATAGCTGATCTACTTATCGCATTTGTTCACGCCTGAAAAGGAGTAGCCAGAAATGAGCGAGAAGTTTTCACGACGTCGCTTTCTCCAGGTCGCCGGCTTGACTGCCGGCGCCACCATGTGGGCTGCCTGCGTTGCGCCCACCGCTCCACAGGCAGGCGCCGGTGCGGCTGAGGGTGGCGGAGCGGCTGCGCCCGCTGGTGAGGCGAAGGTTCTTGAGGCTTGGTCACGCATGACGGGCCTGGCCGAAGAGTCTATGCGCGGGATCATAGACAACTACAACGCCAGCAACACCCTGGGGAACCGGGTCGAATTCGTCTACATCGCCCAGACTCAGGGTAGTCAGGCTGACGAAAAGCTGCTAACCGCTGTGGCCGGTGGCAACCCGCCGCCCCTCTACTACGCCGACCGCTTTACGGTTCCCCAGTTTGCCCACCAAGGCTTCTTCAGCGAAATCACAGATTATGCCGAGGCTGCCGGTGTGCGGGAGGAGGACTACTACCCCTTCGCCTGGGCCGAGACCGTCTACAAAGGCGGCATCTATGCCCTGTCTTTCGACACCGACACCCGCGCCCTCTGGTACAACAAGGACATCATGGCTGAAGCCGGAGTTGATCCCGAAAAACCACCAACCAACCTGGATGAGCTGCGCGCCCTGACCGAGGCGCTGACCGTGCGCGATAGCAATGGACGGATCACCCGCTACGGCTTTAACCCCATCTATGACCAGGCCTGGCTCTACACATGGGGGTTCGCCTTCCAGGGCGAGTTCCAGGACCCGGAGACCAAGCGCATCACCTTTGCCCATCCCAATAATGTTCGCGCCGCCGAGTTTGTAAAATCCTTCGTGGATGAGATCGGCATCGAGGAGATTGACGCCTTCCTGGCAGCCTGCACCGGCACCGCCTGCAACGATGCCAATGACTTCTTCTGGACAGGCCAGACCTCCATGACGTGCAGCGGCAACTGGAAGGTGGCCCAGGCTCACCGTTACAAGCCGGACACCAACTATGGCGTCGTGCCCTTCCCTGGCCCCGATGGCCCCGCCCCCTATGCAAGCTGGGCCGGCGGCTGGAGCTGGGCTATCCCGATGGGCACCACCGACATGGATTCGGCGTTCGATGCCATCAGCTATTTCTGCGGGCCAGAAGGACAGCTCAAGTACAACAAGGACACCTACCATATTCCCACCAACATCAAAGCGTCGGAGGACCCTTTCTTCCGCGAAGACCCCCTCCACGCCGTCTTCATGGACCTGTTGCCGGTGTCCCATACACGCCCGCCCATCCCGCTAGGCAGCAAGCTCTGGGATATGCAGTTCAAGGCTCACCGGGATGAAATCCCCCATGGCCTCAAGACCCCGGAGCAAGCGCTGCTCGACATTGACAACACCATCAACGCCGAGTTGGAAGAGATCGGCTTCTTTGAGGGCTGATCCGCCGTTCGCCGCCGGCGCCTAGCGCCGGCCCATCTAATCTAGCGATGCGGGGAGGGAGCCACGCTTCCTCCCCGGTCATGTTCTGGAGAAGTGCGCACATGGCGATCCTCACACAGATGGCCCGCCGGCGACGCAGCTATTATTCCCCACGCACGCGCCATATTATCAACGGCCTATTGTTCGCCTCCCCGTGGCTCATTGGCCTGACGGCCTTCTGGATCTATCCCACGGTTGCATCGGCCTACTACAGCTTTACCAAGTTCAACGGCGTCCAATCGCCCCAGTGGATCGGCCTGCAGAACTATATCCAAATGTTCACCTCCGACAGCAACTTCTGGGACGCCGTCTACAACACCGTCTTCTTTGCTGCTGTCTCAATTCCTTTGGCGATCATAATTTCTTTCGCGTTGGCAATGCTGCTCAATGCCAAGATCAAGGGCCAGGTCGTTTATCGCACCATCTATTTCTTGCCGACGCTCGTCCCGGAAGTGGCGCTCGCGCTCGTCTGGGTTTACCTCTTCACGCCCGGCACCGGCTTGATCAATGTCCCCTTTGACTGGCTCGGTGTGCGCGGCCCGTGTTGGCTTGCCTGTCCCCAATGGGCGCGCCAGACCATCGTGCTGCTCGCGCTCTGGATCATCGGCCAGCAAGTCGTCCTCTATCTCGCCGGCCTCCAAGATGTTCCTCAAGACCTGTACGACGCCGCGGATGTGGACGGGGCCAACCGGTGGCACAAATTTCGCAACGTCACCGTGCCGATGATGACGCCAGTCGTCTTCTTCCACCTCGTCACCTCCGTCATCGGCGCGCTCCAGTTCTTCACGGTCCCCTATATCATGACCGGCGGCACCGGCGCGCCAGGCAATAGCACGCTCTTTTACTCCATCTACTTATATAAGAATGGCTTTCAATACTTTGAAATGGGCTATGCATCGGCCATGGCTTGGCTGCTCTTTACCGTCACCTTGCTGATCACCCTCGTCATCTTCCGCACATCCCGCCTCTGGGTCTTCTACGCCGGAGGCGAGCAGAGCTGACCAGAACCATCTGAAACCAGGTGTCCGATGGCTGTAGACATGCAACAGACAACCACGCCTGCCGTCGCTCCCCGCCGGGCCGGCAGGTTGAGCAAACGAACCCGGTCGCTCGTCACGGCCGTCCTGATCCATGCGGCCCTCATCCCTGCTGCCCTGGTCTTTATGCTGCCCTTCTTATGGATGCTGTCTACATCCCTGAAGCCCGACGAGCAGCTCTACGCCTATCCGCCTGTCTGGATTCCCAGCCCCCTCAACTGGGCAAACTACCCGAATGCCGTCACCTATATTCCCTTCTTTCTCTATCTGCGCAACACACTGACCATTGCGGTGCTATCCACCATCGGCGCCCTGTTCTCCTGTTCAATGGTGGCGTATAGCTTGGCGCGCATTCCCTGGCCGGGCCGGAATATCCTGTTTATCGCGACCGTTGCTACCCTGATGCTGCCCTTCCAGGTCACCTTAATTCCACTATTCCTGGTCTTTCGCCAGTTGGGATGGGTCGGCGATTTCCGCCCCCTCATCGTCCCCCACTTCTTCGGGGGGGCGCTCTATATCTTCCTTCTCCGCCAGTTCTTTATGACCATTCCGATGGAGTTATCTGAGGCAGCACGCATTGACGGCGCTAGCGAGTTCCGCATCTACTGGTCCATCATCCTACCGTTAGCCAAAGCTGCCCTGGCGACCGTTGCCATCTTCGAGTTTATCGCTCGCTGGCGCGACTATCTCGGTCCGCTCATCTACCTCAACGACCAGGAGCTTTACACCCTTTCGCTGGGCCTCCAGCAATATAGCTCTCAGTACGGCCGCGAGTGGGGCTTACTTATGGCTGCGTCGGTCTTGATCACGATGCCCATCATTCTCTTATTCTTTTTCCTGCAAAAGACCTTTGTGCAGGGCATCACCTTAACCGGCATCAAAGGCTAGTTGCTCCTTCGCTTCACCACCCGCGGGACAGTCCAGAGGATGGACTGTCCTATTGCGCGTTTTTACACGTTGTGCGTTTGTACTGACAGTCGCTTGCCCACCCTGGCAAGCCGATTTGCAGCAGAGTGATAACACACGGTTGTGCGCATCTGTCCAAGCCGATAGCCGGCTCACCTAGAAAGCATGAAGGATGACTGACAACGTCGTGAGACTCGCCATGATCGGTTGTGGAGGCATTGCCCGCCGCCATGTCATGGCGATGAAAGACCTGATCAAGCGCGGCCGCAGCGGGTTCACCGTCGCCGCGGTCTGTGATACAAATATTGACGCCGCCCAGACCCTTGCCGAAGAGCTGCATGAGCAACTCGGCGCGACACCGCGGGTCTACACCGATTACCGTGAGCTGCTGGACAAGGAGCAGATTGACGGCGCTGACCTCAGCCTGCCCCACGGCCTGCACCATTCCATCTCCATTGCCTGTATGGAGGCCGGCGTTGACGTGTTGTGTGAAAAACCCATCGGCGTCACCATCAAGGCCGGCAAGCGCATGGCCGAGGCCGCCGCGCGCACCGGGCGCACCCTCTCGATTGCCGTCCCCCATCGCCGCCAACCCGGCCAGCGAGCGGTCCACTGGGCGCTCAACCAGGCCAAGCTGATCGGAGAGCCGCTCACCTTCTTCCATTATTACACCCGGCCCCCAGAGGCGACGACGCCCAACCAGCCGGTGCCGCCGCGGGTCCTCTGGCGTCGCGACCGCATGATGTCGGGCGGCGGCCTCACCCTGGATAGCGGCTTCCACTATTGCGACTCGATCCGCTATTTCTTTGGCGAAGTAGACAAGGTCTATGCCGAGATGCGTGAGCTGAAATCGGGCCGCCCCATCTCTGTCCATGAGCGCCCGGAGGACACCCTCTATGTGACCTTCTCCTTCAAGAGCGGACTGGTCGGCGCCTGGGCCTGGAGCCTTGCCGCGCCCGGCGAGCCGATTGTCAATGTCGCCTTCTATGGCAGCGAAGGCTCGCTCCACGACACGACCGACAGCCGCTTTCGCATCTTCCATCTCTTCGAGTGGCGGCCCGACAACCGCCAACAGGGCTATTTGGTGCGCCACGACGGCGTCCGCCATACCCTGGATGAGGTCGAGGCCATGTACCGCGCCAGCCTGAGTGAAGCGGAAGCCGAGCAGCTCTTCCCCGGCGGCGTCGAGGACGGCTTTGCCATCGAAATTTGGGAATTTGTGGATATTCTGCGAGGCAACCGGCGCCGGCCCGAAGTCGACGCCGACGAGGGCATCCGCTCGCTGGCGGTCGGCGCCGCTATCTACGAGTCCGCCTTTACCGGCGAACCCATTGCGGTAGACGATATCTTGTCGGGCAAGCGAAACAGCTACCAGGCCCCCATTGATGCCCACTGGGGGCTGTAACCGGAGGGTGTAGCTACGCTATGAAACTTGGAGTAGATATCTTTAGCCTGCGCTTCAACGACTGGGATGCCTTTCAGCTTCTCGATTACGCCAAGCGCATCGGCGTAGAGGTCGTCCATTTCTCGGAGCGCACACCCTTCAAATCCCTAGATGACGGCTACCTGCGCGAAGTCAAACAGGCCGCCGACCGGCTGGGCCTGTCCATCGAGGTAGGCATAGGCTCGATCTGTCCCACATCCACCACCTTTTCCGGGGCCAACGGGACGGCGGTGGAGCAACTGAGGCGCTGGCTCAATGTCGCCGCGCTCATGGGGTCGCCCGCAGTGCGCTGCTATTTAGGCGCCAATGCAGACCGCCGCACAGTCACACCCTTGTCTGCCCACATCGAGGCCACCATTGCCACCTGCCGGGCCGTGCGCGACCGAGCACTTGACCTGGGCGTCAAGATCGCCATCGAAAACCATGCCGGCGATCTGCAAGGCCGTGAGTTGGCGGCCCTCATCGAGCAGGCCGGCCCCGACTTTGTCGGCGCTTGCCTGGACAGCGGCAACCCGCTCTGGGTCGCCGAAAGCCCCTTCGTCACCCTGGAGCATCTCGCGCCCTATGTGGTCATGAGTCACATCCGCGACACTGCGGTCTGGCCTCACCCGCAGGGCGCAGCCGTCCAGTGGGTTCCAATGGGAGATGGGACCATAGACATCACGGCCTGGGCGCAGCAATTCCGCCGGCAATGCCCCAACGCCAATTTCACGCTGGAGATCATCACCAGCATTGCGCCACGCGTGCTCAATTACCTGTCGCCGGAGTTCTGGCAGGTCTATCAGGAGACACCGGCCCACGAGTTCGCCCGTTTTTTGCAGCTTGTCCACGCGGGCCGGCCCTATACACGACCGATGTTGACGGTGGATTGGGCCGAGATTACGCCGGAGATTCGAGCAGCCCTGGGCATCGAGCAGCAACGGTTACTCGAAAGGAGCGTCCGCTTCTGCCGTGAAGTCATTGGAATATAGCAATCGAGTCAAAAGGGTCAATCCGGTTGCCGCCATACAGCCGTTATCTAGACGACTGCTGGCCTCAGCATTGCATTCCCGAGGTTAACGGTCAACCATGAGCCGTCAACCGCCAACCCATTTTGCCTATGAATCCAAGCCCAGTCACACGTACCACTAGCGCCCGAATCCCGACCGCTGCCGGCGTCTTCCAGCTCTGCCACTTCATTGACACGCGCCACCAGAAAGAACACCTGGCGCTGGTCATGGGAGAAGTCGCGGGCCAAGCAGGAGTGCTGGTGCGCGTCCACTCAGAATGCTTTACCGGAGACGTGCTCGGCTCTCAGCGTTGCGACTGCGGCGAACAACTCCATCGCGCCATGAGGCTGATCGCCCAGGAAGGCGCAGGGGTCCTCATCTATCTGCGCCAGGAGGGACGGGGGATCGGGCTGGAGCAGAAGCTGCGGGCGTATAACCTCCAGGATCAGGGCTATGATACGGTGGACGCCAACCTGATGTTGGGCCATCAGGCTGACGAGCGCGAATATTCCGCCGCGGCTGCCATCCTGGCTGACCTCCAGGTCCGCTCCATCCGCCTGATGACCAACAACCCGGCCAAAATTGACCACCTCACCGAGCTGGGCATCCGCATCGAGGCGCGCGTAGCCCTCGAAGCAACGGTCACGCGCGACAATGCCGCCTACCTTGCCACCAAAGTCGAGCGGATGCGCCATCTCCTCAACCTGCCGGCGGTTATCAATGGCAACGGCAACTATGCCACACCCCTCTCGCCCCAGGTTGAAGGACAGTTGGAGAGGTTGAAGGGGGCGGCTGCGCGCCACGTAGCGCGCACGGGCCGCCCCTTCGTCACCCTCAGCTACGCCCAGAGCCTCGACGGCTCCATCGGCGCGGCAACAGGCGGGCCGCTGGCCCTGAGCGGCCCGGAGGCGCTACGCGTCACCCATGCCCTACGCGCCGCACATGACGCCATCCTCGTCGGCATCGGCACAGTTCTCGCCGATGATCCTCGGCTCACGGTACGCCTGGTCGAAGGCCCCGACCCTCAGCCGGTCGTGGTGGACAGCCACCTCCGGCTGCCCGCCGGCGCGCGCCTGCTCTCCAACCCGAAACGACCCTGGATCGCTCACCTGAATGGCGCCCCGCTGGCCGGAGAAAAGCTCAGTGAGCGCGGCGCAAAGCTGCTCACCATGCCTGCCGACAGCGCCGGTGAAGTGGACCTCGACGCGCTCTTGCTTTCCCTCGGCGCACAAGGCATACAGACCGTCATGGTCGAGGGCGGCGCACGCATCATCGCCTCGCTGCTGGCCCGGCGTCTGGTCCACTACGCCGTGATCACCATCGCCCCTCGTTTTATCGCCGGCCAGCGGCTGCCGCTGGCCGCGGCGTCGCCCGACCTATCTTTGGCCGGGGCGCTTTCGGCGCCGGCCTACACCCAAGCCGGCGCCGATCTGGTCCTGTGGGGAGAGCTGACTTGGGAATCCATTGGGGAACCTCTGCCAGCGCCGATTCTCACCTCGCCTGCTGCTTCATGATCGAGCGCGCCGTGGTCACATTCGAGCGCCCCTATTGCGCCGCCATCCACCATGAACCGGTGGAAACACCTGGGCCGGGCTGCGCCCTTGTCCAGACCCTACTCTCTGCGATCAGCGCCGGAACCGAGCTGCTCTTCTACCGCGGCCAGGTTCCTGCCGGCATGGCCGCCGATGCCTCCTTTGCAGAGATGCAAGGAGTGGTTGCGTATCCCATCGCCTATGGCTATGCGTGCGTAGGCCAGGTCATCGCAGTCGGAGAGCCAAGCGACGAGCATTGGCTTGGCAAGCGGGTCTTCGCCTTTCGCCCCCACGCCAGCCACTTTCTCGCCCCCATCACCGAGCTGCTGCCCCTGCCGCCAGGCCTTACGCCGGAGCAGGCGGTATTCTTGCCCAACATGGAGACCGCAGTCAACCTGGTGATGGATGGTCGCCCGCTGGCCGGCGAACGAGTTCTTATCCTCGGACAAGGTGTGGTGGGCCTCTTGACGACCAGCCTGCTGGCCCGTTTTCCCCTATCGAAGCTGATCGCAGTAGATGCCCATGCGCCGCGGTTGGCGCTGGCGCGGCGCATGGGCGCGCACCTCACCTTGCCGCCCGATGCCGGCGAGCTGGCCCACCTGGACCCAGACCTGATCTTTGAGCTGTCCAGCAACCCAGCCGCCCTGGCAGCCGCCCTAGAAATAGCAGGCTTTGGCGCGCGCATCGTCGTCGGCTCGTGGTATGGCGACAAGCCGGTGACCTTGCCCCTTGGCGGCATGTTTCACCGCAATCGCATCCGCATCATCAGCAGCCAGGTCAGCACCCTCGACGGTTCGCTGACCAATCGCTGGAGCAAACAGCGCCGCCTAGAGCTGGCCTGGGAGTTGCTGCGCAGCACGCCGGTGCAAGAACTGATCACCCACCGCCTGCCCGTTGCCGAAGCTCCCGCAGCCTACGCCTTGCTCGACCAACATCCAGACCAAGCAATTCAGGTCCTATTCACCTACTGATCAGAAAGATGAAACCGCAAAGGTGCAAAGCGCGCAAAGAACAGAGAAAAGATCAACAAAAGGAGAGTCCATTCTCTAGGTCTTCTCTGATCTTTGCGTTCTCGGTGACTTTGCGGTCCACTCCCTTTACCCGTGGAGAATAACGACTCGATGTACACCCTGGCGGTCAAGCGTGATTTCGTCGCCCAACACTTCCTGGTAGGCGGCGACTGGGGGGCAGAAAACTTCTGGCACTCCCACCATTACATTCTGGAAGTCCAGCTTGAAGGGGATGCGCTCAACGAGCATGGCTACCTAGTGGACATCGTCCATGTCGAGCGCCATCTTGATGAACTGGTTGCCTACTACCGGGATAAAACCCTCAACGAGCAGCCGGAGTTCGTTGGCCTCAATCCTAGCATCGAGCATTTCACCCGCATCGCTGCCGAGCGCCTGGCCTCGCAGATCGCCGCGCCCAACCTGACTGCCCTGACGGTTCGCATCTGGGAAAACCAAATCGCCTGGGCCTCATTCCGCCTGGCGCTGCGGCCTAGCGCCTAGTTGGGCTTCGCCGGTGAAAGTAGGGCTGATCATCTATGGCTCGCTGGAGACACGTTCCGGCGGCTATCTCTATGACCGGATGCTGGTGGCTACGCTCCGCGAGGCCGGCCATGCGGTCGCCCTTTACAGCCTGCCCTGGCAGAGCTACCCAGCCCATTTGCTGCACAACTGCCGGCTTGGCTGGGCGGCCAAGCTCATCGCCGACCCGCCCGATCTGCTGCTGCAGGATGAGTTGAACCACCCCTCCTTGTTCCTGCTCAACCGGCTGCTGGCCCGCCGTCTGGCCTGCCCACTCGTCAGCGTCGTCCACCACCTGCGCAGCGACGAAAGCCATCCGCCAGCGGTACAGCCGCTCTATCGCGCCGTCGAGCGCGCCTACCTGAACAGCGTAGATGGCTTTCTTTACAACAGCCAGACGACCCGCCGCGCCGTCGAGCGTCACCTGCGCCGGCCGCGTCCCGGCTATGTCGCCCACCCTGCCGCCGACCACATCCAGCCGCCCGACCACCGCACGGTTCTGGCCTATTTGGCGCGGCGCGCCCGCGGCGACCGTCCCCTCCAGGTCCTCTTTCTCGGCAACGTCATCCCGCGCAAAGGGCTGCATCTGGTGGTAGAAGCGCTCGGCCACCTACCGCCAGGCGGCTGGCGTCTTCAGATCGCCGGTAATACAACGATCGATCCCGCCTATACCGGTCAGGTCAAGATGGCCGCAGCCCGCGCCGGCATCGCCCGCCAGATCACCTGGCATGGCGCAGTGGGGCAGTCAAGACTGCGTGACCTCTTGGCCGCCGCCGACCTGCTCGCAGTTCCCTCCTATGAAGGCTTTGGGATCGTCTATCTGGAGGCAATGGCCTTTGGCCTACCGGTCATCGCCGGGGCTACGGGCGCAGCCCAAGAGATTGTCCGGCACGGCGTCAACGGCTACCTAGTTACGCCGGGAAACGCGCTTGAGCTGGCAGCATTTGCCCGTCTGTTTGTGGACAACCGTATCCACTTGGCAACGCTCGGCTACCAGGCCCGCCTCCACTACGAGCGACACCCCACCTGGCGTGCAATCATGTCCGGCGCCCTCGAATGGCTACACGAATTCTCAAACGCGTGACCCATGACCCAACCGCCTGCCTACACCTTCACCCGCTACCTCGCCGCCAAACAGTCCGTGGATGACCGCGCCCTCAACGCCCATGTCTGGTCTACCCTTCAGCGCGCCCTAAAGCAACGAGCCGCCCCAGCGCCATTGGCCATCCTCGAGATCGGCGCGGGCATCGGCACCATGGTCGAGCGCCTCCTGGCTACCGGCTCCCTTCCCCCGGCCCAATATGCCCTGCTCGACGCAGCGCCGGAACATCTCACTGTCGCCCAGGCGCGACTCACCGATTGGGCAAGGCAGCGCGGCGGCCAGGCGGCAGAGACTACTCCCGCATCGCCCTTCACCCTCCCCCCGGCCTCTACCTTCAACCTGGTCGTTCCCGGCGCGGCTCCGCTGGCGCTTGTCACCTATCCACTCGACCTCTTTGCCTTTCTGGATGCCGCCGGCCCTACACCCGTGGTTGACCTGCTGATCGCCCACGCCTTTATGGACCTGGTAGATGTCCCCGCAACCTTGGCCCGCCTGCGCCCGATTCTACGTCCCGGCGCGCTGCTCTACCTGACCATCAACTTCGACGGCGCAACCCTCCTCCTGCCGGAAGTGGACGCCGCCCTCGATGCCGAGATCGAGCGGCGCTACCACGCCACCATGGACAACCGCCGCATCGCCGGTCGCCTCTCCGGCGACAGCCGTACAGGCCGCCGCCTCTTTCATCATCTCCGAGCTGCCGGCATTCAGGTGTTGGATGCCGGCAGCTCGGATTGGGTCGTCATCCCCCACAACGGCAGCTATCCGGATGACGAGGCGTACTTTCTCCACTTCATCATCAACACCATGGAGGGTGCGCTGCGCAGCGACCCCGGTCTGGATTCTGCGCGCTTCGCGGCCTGGATCGCCGAGCGCCATGCCCAGGTCGAGCGGGGCGAGCTGGTTTATATCGCCCACCAGCTCGACTACTTGGCCCGCTACGACCCGGTATCAACCTAACCCAGCTCGACCGGCACCTCTTTTCCCTCGCGCTGGCTTCGGTAGATCGCGTCCAGGATCGCCAAGACCTGGAGCGACTGTTCGGCGGGCACCGGCGACGGTCGCCCCTCCGCCACTGCCCGCGCAAACTCCACGCACTCCAGCGCATGAGGCTCCATCGGGTCACGGGTGAGCTTCAACGTGCGGTTATACAACTGCCGTGTGGTGTAATTGCTGGAAAGAAAGTCGCCCTTCGGCCAGTGGCATCCTCCCTGCGTTCCGTAGAGCCAGATTTGCATATCCTCGCCCTCGGTGTCATGGTGGAGGAGCCAGCTCACCTCCAGGACCAGCGTCGCGCCGTTTTCAAAGCGCACAAAGGCGGCGGCGAAGTCTTCTACATCCCATTCTTTGGGCAAATCCCGATTGAGCCACCAGGACGAAAACTGCCCGTCCAGATGCGCCAATGGCGCCTTGGCGACGCCGCTGACCGATACCGGCTTGGGGTTATCCATCAGCCAAAGGGTGAGGTCGAGCACATGAACGCCGATGTCAATCGTCGGCCCG
>DATLZJ010000625.1:0-4945 GCA_035574055.1 Caldilineaceae bacterium | reverse complement strand
AGGGCGACCCGCCAGCCGCACCTGGGGATAGAGCCGCTCCAGATGGTCCAGTAGCTGGCCCAGCGCCGCGCCGTCAGGCAGTTCTACGCTCTGCTCGCTCCAGCCTGCCTCCTGGCGCAACGTGGCAAAGAGCTTCACCGTCACCTTCACAGCATCCCCCTTCACTCAACTGCCATCCCTCAATTGCCGTCACTCAATCGCCGTCTGTCTCACGCCGCCACTCGCCCGACTTGCCGCCGCTCTTCTCCAGCAAGCGGATCGGGCCGATGGTCATCCCCTTCTCCAGCGCCTTCGCCATGTCATAGATGGTCAACGCGGCCACGCTCACCGCGGTCAACGCCTCCATCTCGACGCCGGTCTGGCCGTTGCAGCGCACCGTGGCGGTGATGAGCACCCGGCTGGCCGCCTCATCCATCTCAAAATCTACCGCGACCTTGGTGAGCAGCAACGTATGGCAGAGCGGGATCAGTTCCGGCGTCTTCTTGGCGGCCATGATGCCGGCCAGCCGGGCAGCGGCCAGCACATCCCCCTTAGGCACATGGCCGTCACGGATGGCCGCCAGCGTGGCCGGGGCCATCCGCACCTCGCCCTGGGCAACCGCGGTGCGGCTCGTCGCCGGTTTGTCGCCTACATCCACCATCGCGGCATGGCCGCGCTCGTCCAGATGGGTGAGTCGCTCGCTCATTGGCTCCTTCCTTGACACTGCGCCTAGCGGGCCGCCCTACAGCTCGCCGATCAGGAGCGCGGGAACCACCGCGCCCGCCGGCAGTTCGCCTTCGGCCTGGGGCAGTTCCAACAACGCATTGGCCGTGCGCATACTGAGAAGCCGGCTACTGGCCTGGCTGCCCGTGCTTTCGGCCAGAAAGCCGCCCCGCCCGTCGTTGAGCGACGCCTCCCAGCGCAACGTCGCCCGGTGATACTCAGGCCGGTAGGGGTCCAGCGCCAACGGCTGGGCCAGGTGGGCCTGCACCCGGCGCAGGCGCGGGTCGGGCCAGCCGGCCAGCTTGCGGATCGCCGGCGCCACCAGCAAATAGAACGTGACCAGGCTGCTCACCGGGTTGCCGGGCAGGCCGAAGACCAGCCGCTTGCGCCCATCTACCAGCGCGGTGGCAAAGGTGCAGGGCTTGCCCGGCTTCATGCGCAACCGGCTAAAGTGGACGGTGCCGGCCTGCGCCAAGAGGGGTTTGATCAGGTCCAGGTCGCCCATCGAGACCCCACCCGACGAGATCAGGATGTCTGCGGACTCCAGCCCGCGGCGCACATGGCGCTCCAGCTCGGCCTGGTCGTCGGCGCCAATGCCCAGGTCTATCACCTTGCCGCCGGCTGCCGTGATGGCGGCGGCCAGCATAGCACGGTTGCTGTCGCGAATCTGGCCCGGCCCCGGTGTGCGGTCCGGCTCCACCAGCTCGTCGCCGGTGGAGAGCACCGCCACCCGCGGGCGCGGAATCATGGGCGGCTGGGCCACGCCCACCGTCGCCAACAGGCCGATCTCGGCAGCGCCCAGCCGCGTACCGGCAGGCAGCACCACCTGGCCCACCGCCACATCCACACCGACCGGGCGCACATCATCGCCGGGCTGCACCGCGCGGCGAATCCGCACCCACACCTCGCCGTCAGCGCCGGACAGTCGCTCGGTCTCTTCGACCATCACCACCGCGTCTGCGCCTTCGGGCAGGGGCGCGCCGGTGGTGATGTAGGCCACGGTCCCCGGCTGGACGCGAAAATCAGCCACCCGGCCCGCAGTCACCTCGCCTACCATGCGGTAGTCGCCCGGCCCATCGGCGGCGACCACCGCATATCCATCCTTGATCGAGGCCGGGAAGGGCGGCAGCGGCTCACGGGCGATAATATCTTCGGCCACAATCAGGCCCAGCGCCCGGTCCAGCGACGTAGGCGCCGGGTCCAGCCGCGCCGCCTGCCCCAAGACGATTTCCTGGGCCTCGGCCACCGGCAGCATGAAATTGTCTGTCTCCGCCATCTTACTTCTCACCCGATAAACCGCGCATGTATGCCGGCGCGCGGCAGATGAACTCCACCTCGTTGCCGTCCGGATCGTCCACATACATCGTGCGGCTGGCTAACACCGGATGCGTGCCCCCGCGCGGCTGGTAGCCGGCGGCTATCAGCGCGGCCTGCTGCGCGTCGAACGCCTCTTCGGGCAGCTCAAAGGCCAGATGGTGGAGCTGATAGCCGCGCGGCTGCGCCTGAATCTCCGGCGGTTTAGGCACCAGCACGATCATCTGCGGGATGCCGGCGTTGCCGTCGCCTGCCTTCAGAAAGACGTTGGGCAGGTGGGGCGGCGAGATCACCTCCAGCCCCAACAAGTCCCGGTAAAAGGCCAGCGCGCGCGCCTTGTCCGCAGTCCAAAGCACAATTTCAGCCAGGCCGACGATCTTCTTAACGGCGTTGTTGCCGGTATCTTTGTTTGCATCACTGGTTTCCTGGGCCATTCACCGCCCTCCTTTCAACAGCGCTATTCAGGGAGACCGGCCAGCTCACCCGCGGGCAAGAGCAGATGGGCCGCGCCGACCGTCTCGGCAAAGAGACGCCGGTAGCGGGCCACATCCACCCACTCGACAATCTCAACCGAGGGTGCGGCAGGGGGCCACCACTCGGCCCCGCGCGCCTGGGCCGCCGGGGTGCGCCGGTCCACCACCGTCTGGCCGCGCGCCGGCCCATTCGCCAGCTCGACGGTGACGGCATAGCGCCCGCGCCGGCAGCCCGCCGGGTCAATGACCGTCGCCACCGCGCCGGCGTCGCCGATGAGCGCGGCCTCGCTGCCAAAATAAGTACACGAGTGGCACAGGATGCCGCCCGCCAAACGCGGGGCCGGGTCGGCCAGCGCCGCCATCGCCTCGCTCTCCCCACGGCTGAACGCGATCTGCCGGAAAACATCCAGCGGGTAAAGGCAAATCGGCAGTTCGCTGCCCAGCACCATGGCCGCGGCCTCCGGGTCATGGCGGATGTTGAACTCGGCTACCGGCGTGACGTTGCCGGCGCCGGCCAAAGTCCCACCCATGATCACCAGGTTAGCGATGCGCTCCGCCGCCTCCGGGTACATCCGGATCAGCAGCGCCAGGTTGGTCAGCGGCGCGAGCGCAATCACCGTCACCGGCTCGCTGGCGGCCAGCAGCGTCTGGCGCAGAAACTCGACGGCATGGATCGGGAGCGGCTTGCCCCGCGGGGCGGGCAGCGCCAGGTCCGCCATGCCATCCTGGCCGTGCAACGGCATCGGCGTGCGCAGCGGCTCCAACAGGGGCAGGCGCATCCCTGCGGCCACGGGTACATCGGCCCCCAACGCCTCGATGACCTTGAGGGTGTTGGCTACCACCTGGTCGAGCCGCTGGTTGCCCACCACACAGGTAACGCCCAGGACGCGCAGCCGGGGCGAGCGCAGCGCCAGGATCAGCGCCAGCGCGTCGTCGAAGCCGGTATCTACATCCAGCAGCACCGGCAGCGGGCCGGCGCGGCCCTCGTCCGCCAACTCTGCACTAGACATCAGCGTCCACTGCCTGCGGCATGCGCGTCGCCGCCTGCGCGGCCCAAGCCAACAACCGCTCGTCGGCCCCGAAGCGAGCCACCAACTGCAAGCCCAAGGGCAAGCCGTTGCTCGCGTGACCTGCCGGGATGGTGATGGCGGGCAGGCCGGCATGGGTCCAGGGCAGGTTCATGTTTGGGTCGCCCGTCGCCGCCAGGCCCACAGGGGCCGGCCCCGTCGCCGCCGGACAGACCCAGAGGTCAATGCCCTCGGCGTCCATCTGCTCCTCCAGGCGAGCGCGCAGCGCCTGGGGCCGGGCGCGCAGCGCGGCCAGCTCGGCATCGTCCACCGTCTGCCCGGTACGGATCGCCTCCACCGTGCGCGGGCGGTACCGCTCGGCATAGGCAGCAAAGAGCCGCTCATGCTCGCGGGCAAACTCGCCGAAGACCAGCCGCCGGTGCAGCACATTCAACTCGGCAATATCCTCCAGGGTGGAGACCCGCTTGACGGGATAGCCTGCGACCTGGAGCATCAACAGCGTCTCCTCAAAGTGAGCTAATGCCTCCGGTTCGGCCTGGGCCAGGTAGGGGCCATCGGGCACACCCAGCACGGGCAGACCGTCCGGCGGAGGGGCCGGTTTCCAGTCACGGCAAAGCACCGCCGCCGCCAGCGCCATGCCGGCCACATCCTGGGTAAAGAGGCCCACATGGTCAATGGTGCGCGAGAAGTAGACCAGCCCTTCGGTGGGGATGCGGTCGAAACTTGGCTTGAAGCCGACCACCCCGCAGAAGGCCGCCGGGCGGATGACCGAGCCGATGGTCTGGGTGCCCAGCGCCAGCGTACAGAGACCCGCAGCCACCGCCGCCGCCGAGCCGCTGCTGGAGCCGCCGGGCGTGTGGGCCGGGTTGTGCGGGTTGCGGGTCGGCCCCGGCTCAAAGTAGGCGAACTCGGTCGTCACGGTCTTGCCGGCGATGAGCGCGCCCGCCTCGCGCAGCAGCGTCACGCAGCGCGCCTCCGGCCCGGCAAACTCCTCCGGCGGAACCTCGCTGCCGGCGCGCGTCACAAAGCCTGCGACATGAAAGATATCCTTCACCCCGACCAGCGCGCCGAAGAGCGGCGGCAGGTGGGCGCGGTCCGGAAAGCGCTCGCGCAGCGCCGCCGCTTCGCCCCTGAGCCGCTGCAGCCGGTTCTCCTCCGGCAACAATGCCTGAATCTCCGGGTTTACTGTATCTATCCAGCGGCACATCTGCTCCAGATAGAGGGTGAGGCTATGTTGGCCGGCCTGGAGGGCGTCCAGCGTCGCGGCCAGGGGTGAAGCACGGAGATACGTAGCCATTAGGACGGCTCCCCGGCCAGCGCGCGCAGGTCTTCCTCCGAGAGCAGCGGCACGCCAAGCTGCCTGGCCTTGTCCAGCTTGCTGCCGGCGCTTTCGCCGACCACCAGATAATCGGTCTTGCTGCTGACGCT
>DATLZJ010000624.1:0-3915 GCA_035574055.1 Caldilineaceae bacterium | reverse complement strand
CAGCCGCTTACCGCCACAGGCGGGGCAGGGGCGCACGCTCATATATTCCTCCAGCTTGGAGCGAATGTACTCGCTGCTGGTCTCCTGGTAGCGGCGCTGCAAGTTGGGAATCACGCCGCTGAAGCCCGTCTCATAGTAGCGTGTGTCGCCGCCGCTGGTCTTGTACTCGATGCGCACCTTGTCCTGCTTGCGCGGCGGGCCGTAGAGAATAATGTCCCGCTGCTTGAGGCTCAGCTCGCGCACCGGCACCCGGTTGGGAATGGCAAACTGGCGGCTGACAGCCTGGAGAAGCTTGGCATAGTAGCCGTCGCCGTCCTCCTCGCCCTGGCGACGCCAGGGGCGAACCGCGCCATCCTCCAGGCTTAACTCCTCATCCAGGATCAGGTCAGGGTCGAACTCCTGGAGGGTGCCCAGCCCGGTACAGATGGGGCAGGCGCCGTGGGGGCTGTTGAACGAGAAGGTACGCGGCTCGATTTCAGGCAGGCTGGTGCCGCACTTGACACAGGCAAAATGCTCGCTATAGGTTCGATCCTTGGGGTTGTCGCGGTCGGTCACATCGGCTACGACCATCACCCCCTCGCCCAGCCGCAGCGCCGTCTCCACCGAGTCGCTCAGGCGGGTCATATCGGTGCCGGGGATCATCTCGCCCGGATTGTCCGGGTCGGGCTGCGGATGGCGCACCACCACCCGGTCAATCACCGCCTCAACGGTGTGCATCTTGTAGCGGTCCAGGTCGGGGACCTCGGTCACCTCGTACAGCTCACCGTTGACGCGGACGCGCACATACCCCTGTTTTTGCAGCTCCTCAAAGACATTCTTGTGATGGCCCTTGCGGTCCTTGATCAGGGGAGCGAGGATGAGCAGACGGCTGCCGTCGGGCATCTCCATGATGCTGTCCACGATCTGCGTAGCCGTCTGTTGGGTGATCGGCTCGCCGCAGGTGGGGCAGTGGGGCTGGCCGACGCGAGCATAGAGCAAACGCAGGTAATCGTAAATTTCCGTCACCGTCCCCACGGTCGAGCGCGGGTTGCGGCCTGCGCCCTTCTGGTCAATGGAGATGGCCGGGCTTAACCCCTCAATTTGGTCAACGTTGGGCTTCTCCATCAGCCCCAAAAACTGGCGGGCATAGGCGGAGAGGGATTCCACGTAACGGCGCTGGCCCTCGGCATAGATGGTATCGAACGCCAGGCTGCTCTTACCACTGCCACTGAGGCCGGTGATGACCACCAGCTTATCGCGGGGGATCTCCAGGTCAATATTCTTCAGGTTATGTTCGCGCGCGCCGCGTACGATCAGTTTGTCGAGAGCCATAATGAGGACACTCCCGTCTCCAATAAATCCGTCTGCTCGAACGTGTGTTCGTACAATCCGCTATTGTACGCCAAGCCGCAGAACCATGCAATTTGGCCGCGCGGCTTCTCTCTCTGGCATCAGGAGAGAAAAATCACGCGCCGCATTGGGCTAGACGCCGCTCAATTGCCCAAAACACGTAGAATACGCCCTAACGCCTGCTCAGTGCAGTAACCCCTGTCTCATTTGACGGTACGGTGGTAATAGGCACGACGAGGTTGAGGGCGCAGCGCTACGGCCTCCGCCGGGGGACGGTCGAGTTCGGTTTCTATCTGGGCAAAGAGGCGTCCGCCGACGGCGCACGCGTCGAACAGGGCATGGAGGATCCGCGAGGCGCCGGCCCATGTGTTGAGCTGGCACGAATACTGCACCGCCACAGAGGCGGCGCTGTTCCAACCATTGTGCTCCCAATGTCTATCCAAGCCTATCACCACGCTGCGAATTAGCGGCTACAGTATAAAGTGATAGACGGCGGACACCGCCTGCACAAGCGAGCAGATGATTTGAAGTGTACAGGAGGTTAGTACTGTGGCAGATAAGATGACGATCCTCGGCATTGCAGGGAGCCTGCGCGAGGACTCCTATAACCGGGCGGCCCTGCGCGCGGCGCAGGCGCTTGCCCCCCCGGATGTGAAACTGGAAATCTTCGAGCTAGACGACGTTCCCTCGTTTAATCAGGACGAGGAGCGCAACCCACCCCCGCTGATCGCCAAGCTGAAAAAGCGGATCCGCGCCGCCGATGCCATTCTCTTTGTCACGCCGGAGTACAACTATTCCGTCCCGGGTGTGCTCAAGAATGTCATTGATTGGGCGTCACGGCCCTACGGCGATAACGCATGGGAGGGCAAGCCGTGTGCCATCATGGGTGCATCGGTCTCGATCCTCGGCTCGGCGCGCGCCCAATATCATCTGCGCCAAATCTGCGTGTACCTCAACATGCATCCCATCAACCGGCCCGAGGTGATGATCGGCAACGCTGCCGAGCGGTTCGATGAGGACGGCAACCTGACCGATGAGACCAGCAAAAAGCTGATCCGGGAGCTGCTTGAAAGCCTGGTCGAATGGACCCGGCAGCTCCAGGCCGAAACTCGCGCGCCGAGCTATTCATAGAACACCCGTTGATAGGACGCCTATTCACGCCTATGCCGCCTATGCATAGAATAACATCATCCACCCGGACGCGCGGGCATTCGCGAGGTAGCGTGGAGAAGCCTAGCGCGCCAGCATGGCGGTGATTAAATCAGGCCCTTCTGTCCACCAGCGGTTGCCATAAATGCTCTGCGTTCCCAGGATGGCCCATACATTCCTCCTCGATGTGCTTGCTCTTCAGGATATACAAAGCTCAAACGCCGTGTGCTCAGGATGCCAGCAGTCGTTTGGCGCCTCACTCGAAGCCACAAGCGCGGCTACAAGCGTCAAGACAAAGGCCTCGCCGGGGCGCAGCCGGTTGTCCATCAGCCGCCACCAGCCGGCGAAGCCTGCGGGTCGGCCTGCACGGGCGGGAGGCCACTCGCCGCACGGCTCGATGCGGAAGGGCGTCCAGGTGCATGGCTCGCCCGGTGTCAAGAAGCATTGTACCTGCCGTGGGTCCACCCGCAGCCCCAAACCCAGCGCCTTGAGCGCCGCCTCCTTGGCGCTCCATCCGGCGCTGATAAGCCGGTCCTGCTGCTCGGCGGGCAGCGCCGCCAGCGCGTGCTGCTCCTGCTCGCTAAAGAAGTCGGTCCGGAAGCGCGCTTCCCGCCGCTCGACCGGCTCCAGGTCAATCCCCAGGCCGGCTATGCCTGCCACAGCGTCACAGACCGCACAGCAGGCATAGCCGTGACTGTGGCTGATGGAGAGCAGCAGGGGCAGGCGCGTGGCTTGCCCACCGGCTGGGCGCGATCCTGCGCCCAGCGAGAGGACATCCAGCAACGCAGCGTCATGGCTGATCGCCACGGGCGCGCCGTGTATATCCTGGCTGATGGTAAAGCCGGCCAGGATGGGGAAGAAGCCGGCGGCAGCGGCAAGATGAGCCTGGACCAGCCGCTTGGCGGTCCAACGGCCCAGGAGCCAGTCGCGACGCCGCTGGGGATTCAACAGCCCTGCATAGACATGGCGCTCGTCCGGGTTGAGCAGGCCGGCGGGGGGGCGTCCGGCGCTCAGGTCAGGATGGTCTACTACCGATTGCACCGACCAGCGGATCATGACGGTCTGCGCTTCCGTGATACTGTAATACCAGACGCAGAAGCTGCCTGCGATCAGGAACAGCAGCGCCCCGGCAAACAGCCACACAGTTGATAGACGAAGTGAATTTTACATCAGACATAGCCCCTTCTTTCTCCTTCTCCATCCTTTGATACACTGGAGCCATAGCGCCAAGGCCCATTCTATGTCGCTCCTCGCGCCTGTGGTGTCGCTGCCGGACATAGCGAGCGCCACAAAAGTGACACAAAGATGGGCGCCCAACAGAATAACCATGCTGCCGGCAGCATGGTTATTCTGTTGGTGAAGGGGGGATGAAGGGCAGGGCTGCACATACGGGCCATCCCCAGCGTGAGAATGGCCCATATCCAGGAGCGATCAACT
>DATLZJ010000623.1:0-8190 GCA_035574055.1 Caldilineaceae bacterium | reverse complement strand
GCTCCGGGTACGAAGGAGTCCTCTGGGTGAGGATAGGAGGCCATGTCAAGCTCCTCCCTTGCTGGCTTTGCGCATGGCGCGCCAGGCCATGAACATGGCTCCCAAGGCCGTGAAGAGGGCAATAGCGATCTTGGTTACGTCAACGATAGGCTCCACATGGACGCCGTCGCGGCCAATGCTGATGGCGGCGACGGGACGGCCCATGGAGCCGCCGCCGCCGCCAACGCCGCCGCCGCTGCCCCTGTTGCCTTCCTCATCCGTCCCGCCGCCGCTGCCCATGCCTAGCCCCATGCCGATGGAGACCTCGGAGGCGGTGATCACCGTGTAGTCGCCGACCTTGATGGGCGCGCTGAAGACTACGCCGGGCTGCGTCACGGCAAAGAGCTTCTCCAAGGCCGTAATGGCCTGTGTCTGGCTTTCCAGCGTCGAGGCGTCAATCCGTTCCAGTCCCTCTTTCATGATGACCTCCTTTTTCTTGAGAGATAGACCAGCCCTGCAAGCGCCAAGGCCAGCAAGGCGCATCCCAGGAGTAACAGCGTGATGGCGCGGGTTGGGTCCGGGATAGGCACACGCGTCACCCCTGAAGCAATGTCAACCTGATCGGTTGGTCGCGTGCGCTGCCTTTGGGCGTTGCGCCCTGTGCCTGTTTCGACCAGGATGGCAGTGGGATGGAGCCAGAGGAAGCCGCCGCCGGGCCAGCGCAACGCCAGCCGGCGCGCAACGGGCGTGACGGTCACATGGCCGGACCTGCCCTGCTGGATGGAGAGCGGCGGTCCGGCGTGGGTGTCCCAGGCAAACCAACGGCCGATTCTTGACATCATTTCACCTCGGTATTTCCCTCGATCTGTCTCTGCCGTGATGCACGCCTGCCGCTCATGCCCGACGCTGGGGCGTCTCGTCTATGCCTCTGCCTTGAGCGCCAGCTCGCGGCGCAGGATGAACAGCTCGCCGGGCGTTGGGGATGGGGTGGTGGTCAGGTCGTCGGCGACGCGCAGCGGCCAGCCGATACCCTCCTGCACCTGGGCGACGGTGCAGCCGGGGTGCAGCGCGGCCAGCTCCATCTCACGGCTTTCCGGCGCAAAGCGCAAAATGCCCATGTCGGTGATGACCGCATCCGGCCCGCCGCCGGGCGCGCGCAGCGCGTTGCGGCTGGCGCCGCCGGTCATGAAGCCGGGGCTGGTTTGGAAGTCCAGCTTTTCCACAAAAGTGCGCCGGTTGAGCCGGGCAATCACCAGCACTCGTTTCGCCAGGAGCGCGATCTCGCAGGCGCCGCCGCTCCCTGGCAGGCGGGTCTTGGGGCGCTGGTAGGGGCCGATGACGGTGCTGTTGAGGTTGCCGTAGCGGTCAATTTGGGCTGCGCCCAGGAAGCCCACGTCAATCCGGCCTCCCTGGAGGTAATATTGAAAGAGGTGAGCCATGGACATGACTGAAAGCGCGCCGGTGACGAGACAGGGGTCGCCGATGGAGAGGGGGAGCCGGCTGGGCTGTGCGCCATAGACGCCTGCCTCGTAGACCAGCTCCAGGTCGGGCGCGACCGTGCGCCTTGCCAGGTTGCAGGCGGCATTGGGCAGGCCCACGCCCACAAAGACCACCCGCGCGCCGGCAAGCGCGCGCGCCGCTGCCACCATCATCATCTCGGTTGCGGTATAGCCGTCCATGGCCTTGATTACCTGATCATCTGGTTCGATGTGTGTGAGTGGAGCCGTTCGGCGATCCGCCCAGACCCTGATGGAGCGTGGCGGCCGTCAGGGTAGGCTTTTACCCTCGATTATGGCATAGGCAAGGGGAAACTCAAAGGTGCCTTCCGTAATTCACCTGGCCGCTCCAGGCGTCGCCGGGGCGGAGGCGCGCCCAATGGGCCGCGCCCAGCTTTTCCACATAGGCGGCGCGGCTTTCCAGCCCATAGACCCACTCATCCAGCCAAGCCAGCACGCCCTCATGGGAGCGCGAGAGGCGGTCCCAGGTCTGGTAGAAGTCGCCGTCCCGGTCATAATAGCCTTGGGCATAGGAGGGGTGCGCCCCATAGGGTTCGTGTACCACCGCGTCCACGGCCAGGGCCGGGATGACCGTGCGGTTGGGGTCTTGGCGGATGATGGCTTGGTCTACGATCTCTTCGGCCACGACGATCACCCGGCGGGCGGCAAAGGCGGCCTCGGCCTGCATCCCCAGCAGCCCCCAAATCTGGGCGTTGCCTTGGGCGTCGGCCCGCTGGACATGGACGATGGTCACGTCCGGGTGAAGCGGCGGCACCACATAGATCGGCCCGCTGCCGTAGGGGTCCTCCACCTGGCGAATGAGCGGGTTGACGGCAGGCAGATCGGAGCCGGCAAAGGAGCGCACGGGATAGAAGGGCAGGTTGGCCGCGCCCGCCAGGAAGCGCCCGACCATGCCGAAGTGGGTATACTCCTCCAGCGCCAGCGGGCGCGGGATGCCCTGCTCAACGGCGCGGCGGATGGCGTGGAGCGAGCCGATGCCGGGGTTGCCCAAGTAGGAAAAGATCAGCTTGCGCGCGCAGCCGGCGGCGATCATCTGGTCGTAGACCAGGTCGGGCGTCATCCGGCAGAGGGTGAGGTCGCGGCGGCGCTGGCGGATGATCTCATGGGCGGCGGCGAAGCAGATCAGATGGGTGAAGCCTTCGATGGCAACCGTGTCGCCATCGCGCACCAGCTCGGCGACGGCTTCGCGTAGGGTGGTGAGCTTGCTCATGTGACCGACCAGGATGATAGACCAGGATGATAGACCAGGACGATAAATCAGGGCGGTAGAGATAGCCGCAACGCTGCGGCGCGGCGGACGTAGCGAATATTGTACATCACACGTACCCATTCACCGCGTTACGGCCAGGCGGCAGCGGCGCCTTTCATGGTATGATGGCCCAGACTCGGCAGGCTCATAATTGACAAGATGGCGGGCGATGAGGTGATCGGCCCTGGAGGGGAGGTAAGGGATGCGCGATGCTGTGATTGTGGATGCCGTGCGCACGCCGGTGGGGAGCTATGGCGGCGCGCTGCGCCAGGTGCGGCCCGACGACCTGGCGGCCCATGTGCTGCGCGCCCTGGTCGCGCGTACCGGCCTCGACCCTGCCCTGGTCGAGGAGGTGGTCTTGGGCTGCACCAACCAGGCCGGAGAGGACAACCGCAACGTGGCGCGCATGGCGTTGCTGCTGGCCGGCTTTCCCGACCAGGTCGCCGGCATCACTGTCAACCGGCTCTGCGCCTCTGGGCTGGATGCGGTAATCCACGCCTACCGGGCCATCGCCGTGGGCGAAGGGGACATCTTCATGGCCGGCGGGGTGGAGAGCATGACCCGCGCCCCCTTCGTGCAGGGCAAGGCCGAGAGCGCCTTTGACCGCACAGTGCAGCTCTACGACACCACCATCGGCTGGCGCTTCCCCAACCCGGCGCTGGCGGCGCGCATTCCGCTGGAGTCTATGGGCGAGACCGCCGAGAATATCTATGAGCAGACCTGTATCCCGCGCGAGCGGCAGGACGCCTTTGCGCTGGAGAGCCAGCGCCGCGCGGTGGCGGCGATCAACGCCGGGCGCTTCCGCGACGAGATCGCGCCGGTCACCATCCCGCAGCGCAAGGGCGACCCGCTGGTGGTCGAGACTGACGAATACCCGCGCATGGTTTGGGAGAACGGTCATTACCGGCTCACGACCAGCCTGGAGCAATTGGCCCGGCTGCGCCCGGCCTTCCGGGAAGGGGGGGCTGTCACCGCGGGCAACGCGTCGGGCGTCAACGACGGCGCGGCCGCGCTGCTGTTGGTTGCGGGGGAGCGGGTTGCGTCGCTGGGGCTACGCCCGCTGGCGCGCATCGTCGCGGCGGCTGTCGCCGGCGTGGACCCGCGGCAGATGGGCATGGGACCGGTCCCGGCGACCCGCAAGGCGCTGGCGCGGGCCGGGTTGACCGTCGCCGATCTGGACCTGATCGAGCTGAACGAAGCCTTTGCCGTCCAGGCGTTGGCGGTGATGGATGAGCTAGGGTTGCCGCCGGAGCGAACCAACGTCAACGGCGGCGCGATCGCGCTGGGCCATCCGCTGGGCTGTAGCGGCGCGCGCATCCTGACGACGTTGGTGCATGAGATGAAGCGCCGCCAGGCGGCAGGGACGGCCACATCGCCCTATGGTCTGGCGACCTTGTGTGTAGGCGTCGGCCAAGGGGTGTCGCTGGTGGTGGAGTGGGCCGGCTGAGAGCCGGTGCGCCTGGCGCCGCAACATCAAGGTGCGGCACCCTACCGCACGCTTCTCTAGCTTGACGCGCCGTGCGGTATCCCTGCCGCACCTACACAATAGGCGCGACGCTTCTTTGGCGTAGTAGCCACAGGCGCACCGGCGGATGAAGGGGGGCCGGCGCAGTTTACTTCTTTTTGCCGTTTCCGACCGGCAGCGCCGGAACCGGCGCCGGTGTCTTGGCCGAGGACGGCGCGCTCTGGACGGCAGTCCCCTGGCGCTCGTCAATATCGCCCTTATAGGTGAGCGCCTCACGGCCCCGCTCGCCGGTGCGGATGCGGATCACGTCCTGGATCGGATAGACAAAGATCAACCCGTCGCCCGTCTCGCCGGTGCGCGCCGCCTTGCAGATGGTCTCGATGGTCTTTTCGACGTTGTGGTCGCTGAGCACGATGTTGAGCTGAATCTTGGGTAGCATATCTACCTGATAGGTGCCTGTGCGCCCTGCCAGCTCGATGCCGCCCTGGCGACCGTGGCCCCGCACCTCAAAGACGTTGAGGCCCACAATGCCGATGTCGCGCAGCGCCTGTTTGACATCGTTCAGCTTCTCTTCGCGGATAATCGCTTCAATCTTGGTGGTCATGGAGTCCTCCGGTTGCCTCTGTCCCCTGTGGCCGCTAGCGGCGGCAAGCTGAGATATGAGTATCTGAGATAAAAAAGCCTAGGCATAGGCGCGCTCGCCGTGCTCGCTGATGTCCAGCCCGACCTCTTCCGCTTGGGGCGATACGCTCAACCCGAAGAGGCTATCCAGCAGCTTCGCCAGCAGATAGGTGACGACAAAGGCGAAGACCGCCGCCGCCACCGCTGCGATCAACTGGACAACAAATTGGTTGGGATTGCCGTAGAACAGCCCGTCGGCCCCAAACTCGTTGACCGATTTGGTGGCAAAGAGGCCCGTCGCCAGCGCTCCCCACAGCCCCGCCATGCCGTGACAGGCCCACACATCCAGCGATTCGTCCAGCCGGCGGCTGTGGATGAACTGGATACAGTAGTAGCTCACGGGCGCGGCCACCGCGCCGATCAGCAGCGCAGCCAGCGGCGTTACGAAACCGGCGGCGGGCGTGACTGCGACCAGCCCGACGACCGCACCGGTCACAATGCCCAAGACGCTGGGCTTTTTGTCGCGCCAGGCCAGCAGCATCCAGACGGTCGCTGCTGCGGCGGCCGCAGTGTTGGTGTTCACTACTGCGGTGACGGCGACGCCGTTGGCGCCCAGCGCGCTGCCGCCGTTAAAGCCGAACCAGCCGACCCACAGCAGGCCCGCCCCTAGTACGGTTAATGGAATGTTGTGCGGCTCGATGACGATATTGCCATAGCCGCGGCGGGGGCGAATGGCGAGGGCAAAGGCCAGGGCAGAGAAGCCCGCGGCGATGTGGACCACGGTGCCGCCGGCAAAATCGAGCGCGCCGGTGGTGCGCAGGATGCCGCCCACGCCCCAAACCCAGTGGGCCAGGGGGTCGTAGACCAGCGTCGCCCAGAGGAGCGCAAAGATCAGATAGACCCGAAAGCTCACCCGCTCTACAAATGAGCCGGTGATGAGCGCCGGGGTGATGACCGCAAAGGTCATCTGAAAGGCGGCAAAGGCCAGCGCCGGAATGGTGGCCGCATAGTCGGCGTTCGGTTCGGCCCCAACGCCGGAGAGACCCAGATGGTCCAGCCCGCCGAGCAGCCCGCCGATGCTGGGGCCAAAGGCCAGGGTATAGCCGACCAGCACCCACTGGATGCCGATAAGGCCCATGGTGATAAAGCTCAGGTTGAGGGTCGAGAGGATGTTCTTGCGACGTACCATGCCGCCGTAAAAGAAGCCAAGGGCAGGCGTCATCATCGTGACCAGCGCGGTCGCGATCAGAACCCAGGCGGTGTCCCCAGCATTGATCTCCATAGCAGTTACCTCATTGATCTCGTCACGGTTTGATCTCGTCACGGTTCTAGCTTGTCACAGTTCTTCATCACGGCTCCGGCGGTGGTGGAGCATTGGGTTATCCGGCGGAGGCTTCTAGGCTGTAGGCTGAAAACCGGCTTCCACTATAGCAAGGTTTGGCGGCCACGGCATTGTGCGATCTGCACAAAAAATGGCGCCGATCTAGTGACCATTCTGGACAACGCGCAGACAAATTGGGGCGCTTTTGGGCAAGACGCCCGATGAGGGGGAAGAGGCGGATGCCCCAATGGCACGGGCTTATAAAGAGCCGTCCGCTCGCCCAGGAGATCATCTCTCGGCGAGCGGACGGCGGTTCTTTGGTTGGGGCGAATTCGGTGGAAGAAGCCGGCGCGGAGCGTCTAGGCCGGCTGTCGCTGGACCATCTCCAACATCACGCTCATCTGGCCGAGGGCAAAGGCGCGGCTGCGGCTGGCCCACCCGCTGTCGCTGACCATGGTGGGCACATGGTCGTCCAGCAAGAAGCCCCGGAAGCCCACTTCGGCCAGCGTCTTCATCACCTCGAACATATCCAGGTTGCCCTCGTTGATAAACGCCTCGCGGAACTTGGGCACCTGGCCCAGCACATCGCGGAAGTGGACATAGAAGATCTTGCCCCGGCTGCCGAAGTAACGGATCGCGTCCAGCACCCCTTCCGGCCCCATCTCCGACCAGGAGCCGACGCAGAAGTCCAGCCCGTGATTGGGGCTGTCGCCTATCTCCATGGCGCGCTTGAAGTTTTCGAAGCTGCGCATGATGCGCGCCACGCCGGCCAGTTGGGGCACCGGCGGGTCGTCGGGGTGAAGCGCCAGGCGCACGCCTGCCTCCTCGGCGACGGGCAGAATGGCCTTCATGTAGTAGGCGTAGTTGTTCCAAATTTCTTCATCGCTGTAGGGGCGACCGTGGGTGTAGGGAGCATCCTTGACCAGCTCATAGTCAAAGGCTGTCACCAATGCGCCGCCGCGCGCCGGTGTGGTGGTGGAGGTGCGCCAGACGCCATCCACCGCCCAATGGTAGCCGAAAATGGGGATGCCCGCCCGACCCATGTTGCGGATGGTGTTCTGCATGTGCTCGATCTGCTCGTCGCGGCCCGGCAAGCCGAGCATGATCTTGTCATAAAACTTGATAGGCACATTCTCGATGGCGTTGAGCCGCAACCCGGCGTCTTCACAGCGGGTGCGCAGGCGCAGCAGGTCCATGTACTCCCACTGGGCGTCGCCGGGCAGATGGGGCGAGCCGTGGTACATGTTGAACTGGATGTCCTGGATGCCAAGCTGTTTGGCAAAGAGGATAATCTCGTCGGTAAGCTGGTTGATTTGGCCCACAGCCAGGCGCATGGGCAGTTGGTCCAGGTCGAGCATGGAAGTCGCTTTCTAGGATAGTGAACTGGTAGAGAGGCTATTCGGCCAGCCGGTAGACCCGCCGGGCGTTTTCGACAAAGAGCTTGTGGCGCTCGGCGTCGCTCAAGTTCGGCGTGGCCCAGTTGATGACATCAATCCACTCCTGGTAGCCGATCGCCAGCGTTGAGACCGGCCAGTCGCCGCCGTAGAGGACGCGGTCGGGGCCAAAGACGCTGAGGGCGTGGTCAATGTAGGGCTTCAACTGCTCGCGGCTCCAGTGCTGGTGGTCGGCCTCGGTCGCCAGCCCGGAGATTTTGCAGACGACGTTGGGGAAGCCGGCCAGCGTGCGCAACTGCTCGCGCCAGGGGTCGAGCAGCCCCTCCTTGACGGCAGGCTTGCCGAAGTGGTCCAGGACAAAGTTTACCTGGGGGCATTGCTCCACCAGCCGGATCGCATCCGCCATCTGGTGATGTTTGATGCAGATGTCGAAGCTAAAGCCGTAGCCGGGCAGCGCCTGGACGGCGGCGACGAAATCGGGCTGGGTGCAGAAGCCGGGCGCTTCGGACTGGATCAGCCGGCGGATGCCGCGCACCAGCGGGTTGCGCGCCAGCGCTTCCAGGTGAGGGCGAACGGCAGCCGTGCCCAGCTCCAGCGGCGCAGAGGCGACAATGGCTTGGATGCGCGGCTCGCGCTCGGCCAGC
>DATLZJ010000622.1:0-6701 GCA_035574055.1 Caldilineaceae bacterium | reverse complement strand
TTATTGCTAGAGCTGGACTGCTCGGCAGAGGGATTGGCAGGAAGGGCCGGCGTCGCCGGGGTGCGCTGAATGAGACGAAGGGAGCGGCGGTCGAATTGAGGAGGAGGGTAGGCAACCGGCACCTCGCGGTCGGGGCGACGGTCCCGGCGGAGGGCGCTGCTGCGGGCTGCGGCGCTGTCGCCGGCAACCGGGAAGAGCAACAGCAGCGCAAGCACGACGCCCACGGCCAAACGCCTGGGCGGTGGGCAGTGAGTAGCAGCCATAGCCTGCTTGACCAAGGGCATTGGTATTGAGCCAAAGCTTAATGTCAAGGCAAACCTCCCGATGGGGTTGCGGGCAGATGGGTCAGGCAAGGGCAGCCGGTGTCCATGCGCAGAGAACCATGCTCAGAGAAAATAGTGTACTTGGCTTGGCGGCGAAAATCAAGTTGCTATTTGGGGCTACGGATAGCTTTGCACAGGCTATGCAACGTGTTCTGATAAGCCTATTGACAATAACGGCAGCTTGTAGTAGGATATGTCAACCAAAGGAAGGATTGTTGCCATTCATTGCCCTTTTGTCATCGGTTGTTGATCCTGCGCTAGGTGGTGAGCGACCGGCAGCCGCCGGCTAAATATGTGAAGGTAGCCTATAGCGAGATGAGCTTTTCCCAAGTTTCCGGCTTGGTTCGCATCCTGGTTCAGCGATGTGAGCGCGTGATCCTGTGGCTGGCGGCATGGCTTCTGCCGGCGGCTCTCGCCCCGGCCCGGGTCGTCGTGCCGTCGAGGCGGCGCCGTCCGAGGGCACGCAGCGGCTGCCGGCCAGATCAGTAGCGGGAGTGTCCGGCTATCCAAAGTCTGACTTTACAGAACCGTGAGACGGAGTGCTAGTCTGGACATAGACGTTTGTCCAACACACAACCGCCGGGGCGTCGCCTCCTCTGGGTCACGCCTCGCCGGTCTGGCTTCATCCATCCCCCGTTCCCGGAGTATGGTTCCGTCCAGCGCACGCTTGGCCGGGCCATGGGTGGGCCGCGCCTGTGCCATGCTGTTGGCCTTGGCGCTGGCCGTGACGCTGGCGGTCCGCGAGGGACACGGCGCCGGTTCCCAGCTCTCCGAGGCCGCCCAGGACCCGCGCTGGACCCAGTTTACCCAGCAGAAAGACGGTCTCACCTCCAACAATATCTGGGCCATCCTGGCGAATGAAGGGGACCTCTGGTTTGGCGGCGCAGGCGGCCTCTCCCGCTTCAACGGCGTCTGGACTTCCTACCGTGGCGCCGACGGCAACCCGGAGCAACTCGGCAGGCTGGCCGGCGGCTTGGTCCAGGCGCTCGCCAAGGAGCCAACCGAGGGGACCATTTGGGCAGGTGCAGACAACGGCGTTGTTGTCCAGTGGAACGGCTCGACCTGGGTTCACCTGTTGGACCTCCATTCGCCGGTGCTGTCGCTTGCCTCTGTAGCGGGAGAGCTATGGATCGGCACCACCGATGGGCTATACCGCTTCGACGGCATCCAGCCGGTGCTGGTGGATGCGATTGGTCGTCAGGCCGTCTTTGCCCTGCTGCTCGACCGGGGCGCCGTCTGGGTGGGCGCTCAGGACGGGCTATGGCGCCACCGCGGCGGGCGTTGGTCCCAGGTGGGCAGCGGCGATACGGGCTTTGCCGGCGGCGTCTATGATTTGCTGGTGGATCGGGCGGGCGCGTTGGTGGTGGGCACGCCCTACGGCGTTGGCTGGCAACTGCGCGAGGGCGCAAGCTGGCAATGGTATGAAACGGTTGACGAGCTAGGGAAGCCGGCGCTGGTTCAGGCCCTGGTCGAAGATCACCAGGGGACCATCTGGGCCGGCACCGACGGCGCAGGCGTCTTTGCTCTCCGGCTGGGAGCGCCACAGGCCATCAACCTGGGCTATACCGGCGACCCCAATTTGACGACGCGCTTTGTCCGAGACCTGGCCGTAGACCGGGACGGCTCGCTCTGGCTGGCGACGCCGGTCGGCGTATTTCGCTATCAGGGCCAGATGTGGGTCCATGAGCTGCAAGGCGACGATGTGGAGGACCCGCTCAACTATATCAATGATCTGTTGGTGGACCGCTCCGGCGACCTGTGGGTGGCTACCGGCGGCGGTGGGGTGCGCCGCAAGTCCGGCCCTGGCGGGCAGGAGGCGCTTTTCGGCGCGGCGGACGGCGTGAGCGACACAGTGCTTGTGCTGGAGCAGGACAGCACGGGCGCGATCTGGGCCGGCAGCTTTGAGGGCCTGCAACGCTACGCCGGTGGTCGTTGGACTGAACCGATCCCGAGCGTCGAGCTGCCTCACCCAACGGTGACGACTCTGCTGGCCGAAGGGGCGTGGCTCTGGATCGGCACCGAGGCCGGCCTGGCCCGTTATCAGGTCACAGACGGCGCGCTGGCCGCCGAGCCGGCGTTGACAGGACAGAGCGTCGAGGCGCTGGCGTTGGACAATATGAACCGGCTTTGGGTGGGCACATTGGGCAGCGGCGTCTGGCTGCGCGAGGCGCCGGGCCGCTGGCGCCAGTTCCGCCACGACCCCGACAACCCAGAGAGCCTGCCCGGTGACTTTATTGGGGGCAGCGGCCTGGCCGCAGACCCAACCATCGCCGGCGGCATGTGGGCCATTGTGCTGGATGAAGGGTTGGCGCGGTGGGACGGCGCCCGCTGGCGCTATGACGAGTACGCCGCGCACCTCCCCAGCAACTTGCTTTGGACCCTCTACAGCGATCCGAGCGACGGCTCCCTCTGGATCGGCAGCGAGGCCGGCGTCACCCGCTTTGATGGCTTGACCTGGGGCACTTTGACCGCCGAGGATGGCCTGCAGAGTGCAGTGACCTATGCTGTGGAACGGGCGCGCGACGGCGGCTACTGGATCGGTGGGCGCACCGGGCTGACCTATTTCCGGCCAGACCGGACTGCCCCCTGGGTCGAGATCGGCGAGCTGACAGGCGTGACGGAAACCGGCGCGGACGGCAGACGCTCGATCACGCTGGGCCAGGACCTGATCATCAACTTCCGCGGCGGGGACCTTCAGACGCCGGCCTCCCGGCTCAAGCTTTGCTACCGGATCATCGGGCCGGCTCAGAACAGCGGCTGGCAGATCATGAGCGATGCCTTTGTCACGTTGCGCTTCGACCAGGCGGGCGACTACAGCATTGAGTTCCTGGCGCGGGACCACTCATTCAACTATTCGGAGATAGCCTCACTCCACCTGACGGCTATCGAGCCGCCGGTCAAGGTTGAGGTGCCGGTGCTTGGTCCGGTGGAGAGCGGCGTCTTCCGGGCATTGATCGCACTGGGCAGCATTGCACTGCTGGGCGCCGGCTATGTCACGCTGGAGGTTTTGAACACCCGCCGCCGTGGGCTGGAAGCGGTCGCGCGGGGCTACAACCCTTACATCAGCGGCGAGCCGGTCCGCCGCGATGACATGTTCTTTGGCCGCCGCGACTTGGTGCAGCGCATTGTAGATACCTTACACAACAACAGCATCATGATCTATGGCGAGCGCCGCATCGGCAAAACGACCCTGCTCTACCAACTGGTCACCGTGTTGCGCGAGGTGGCCGATCCGGACTACTGGTTCGTCCCGATCTATGTGGACCTGGAGGGCACGCCCCATGAGTACTTCTTCCACTACTTGATGGAAGAGATCGTAGCCGGCGCCGAGACCTTGCAGGGGGCCGCCGATGAGATCACCCCGCGGCTGCAAGGGCTGCGGGTGCAGACAACGCCAGGACATCTCTATACCGACCGCGACTTTTACCGCGACCTGAACCGGGTGACCGAGGTATTGGAAGAGTACGGATTCCGCCACGACCCCGGCAAGCAGCTTCGCATTATTTTGCTCATGGACGAGATGGACGTGATGAGCAAGTACCCGTCGCTGATCCAGCAACAGCTCCGGCGCATCTTCATGCGGGAATTCGCCGCCACCCTGGGCGCGGTGGTAGCAGGCATCCAAATCTCTAAGGACTGGGACCGCGTCGAGAGTCCGTGGTATAACCTATTCAATGAGATTGCTTTGACGCCCTTTACCCGCGAGCAGGCCATTGAGCTGCTGATCGAGCCGGTGCGGGGTTACTATCGCTATGAGCCTGCCGCCATCGAATTTATCCTCGACCATGCCGAAGGACGCCCCTACAAAATTCAGCAATATGGGCTGGAGGCTGTAAACCAGATGCTCGCCCATCGTCGCCGCCGGATCACGCTCGCCGATGTGGAGGCTGCCCACCAACGAATTCAGGCGGCTGACGCCGACCTGGAGCGCAACCGCCAGCCGGCCTCCAAGCGCAAGAGCCGTTTTCCAGCCCTGGCCGGCTTGCCCATCGGGGAGTGGTCTCAAGGCGCTAGCGGCGAGCCGCCGGCTGGCGAGCAGGCCGGCGAGCAGACGCAGGCCACGCACGCGGGGGAGGCGGAAAGCTAGCTCTATGCGCGTTCCGTACATTGTCGGACGGTGGGTGCGCGGTGAGAACCATTACGGCCGAGAACGCTTGATTGACCACTTGCTCCATACCCCAGACAGCGCCATCTGGCTGGTGGGCACGCGCCGCATGGGCAAGACCTCCTTGCTGCGCCAGTTGGAGCTGTTGACCGGCGGGGCGGAGAGCCGTCACGTGCCGATCTTCTGGGACTTGCAGGGCTGTGAAAGCTCGCAGGGCCTGTCGGATGAACTCTTCTTTAGCCTGGAGGACGCCGCCGACCGCTTCGCCCAGCACAAGATTGATGTCTCCACCTTTGCCGGCCAGGATGCCCTCTTGATCTTGCGCTCCCTGGCGCGCACCCTGAGCGAACAGGACAAGCAGCTCCTTGTCCTGATTGACGAGGCCGAGGTGCTGATTGACCTGGCGCGCCTGGAGCCAGCTTGGGTGGCCCGGCTGCGCCGCACCCTGCAGGACGGCCGGCTGCGGACGATCATCACCGCCACAAAATTGCTCGCCCAACTCCACTATGTCAGCAGCCGGTGGATGACCAGCCCCTTCCTTTTCGGCTTCAGTCTGGTCAACCTGGGCAAGCTGGACGACAGCGCCGCGCGGGCGTTGGTGCGCCAGCTTCAAGCAGACCGCCCGGTGCGCGCGACTGACGGCGTGGTGGATGACATCTTGATCCATACCAACGGCCAGCCCTATCTCGTCCAATACCTATGCCAGCGTCTATTCCAGACTGACAGCGCCGGCAACGGCTATCTCCGGCCTGTGGAGGATGCGGACCTGGCGGCGGACCATATCCTGGCGGGGTTTTTCCGCATTGACTTCGAGCATCTTACGCGCATCGAGCGCCGGCTCCTGTTGACGGTGGCCGACCTGACCATTGCCAGGGAAAGCGAGCTGTTAGCGCTCCTCAGCGACCTGTCGCCGCACCGGATCCGGATGTTTCTCTACGGCCTGGGGCGGCTCGGCTACCTGCGCCAAATCTTCGGCCAGTGGGCAGTCGGCAACGAGTTCTTGCGCCGTTGGGTCGTGGACCACTACGACGAGCTGATGGGCCAGCTCGACTCCGCGCTCGATGACCAACTGCAAGAGGCGCTGCTGGAAGTGGGCCATTCGGCAGAGGTGCGCTACCTGCGCGAGGAGATCAGCCGGCTCGAAGCCGAGCTTGCCCAGGTGGAAGCTGCGTTGGGCCAGGCGACCGGCGCAGAGCGGGATGCGCTGCTGGCCCAACTGGACCGGCTGCGCGCCGAGCTGGCGCGGCTGCGCAACGACCTGGACAGCATCGCCCCGGACAGCGGCTCCTAACAGTTGTGGGCGGGTAACAGTTGTGGGCGGGGCGCTGTTCGGGCGGCGCAGGTCGCCGGTTTTGTCCACATTTCCACGTTGCCGTATAATCCAGGGGCAGGGTGCGCCGCACCAGTAGGGCCAGTCACAGGGCTGAGCGGGTCGCTCAGCCGTTTTTTGTGGGTTCAACAGCGATCATGACCGTCACATTTCCAGACACACGTTCCGATCCGATCCCTTTGGTGGACCTCAAGGCCCAATACGCGGCCATTCGGCCTCAGGTGGACGCCGCCATCCAACGCGTCTTGGACTCGACCAACTTCATCATGGGGCCAGAGGTGAAGGCGTTCGAGGAGGCCTTCGCTGCCTTTTGTGGCGCAGCCCATTGCGTCGGTGTGGGCAGCGGTACGGCGGCGCTGGAGCTGGTGCTGCGGGCGCTGGACATTGGGCCGGGCGATGAGGTGATCACGGTGGCCCATACCTTCATCGCCACCGCAGAGGCCATCAGCATGGTGGGGGCGACGCCCGTCTTTGTGGATATTGACCCGCTGACCTACACCCTCGACCCGGCGGCGCTGGAGGCGGCTATCACCCCGCGCACGCGCGCGGTGATCCCCGTCCACCTCTACGGGCAGCCGGCGGACATGACGCGCATCCTGGCCGTGGCTCAAGCGCATGGGCTGGCAGTGGTGGAGGACGCGGCCCAGGCTCACGGCGCAACTTGGGCGGGGCGCAAGGTGGGTGCGCTGGGCGATGCGGCCTGCTTCAGCTTCTATCCTGGCAAGAATTTGGGCGCCTACGGCGACGCCGGCGCCGTCACCACCAACCGCGCTGACTTGGCCGACCGTGTGCGCCTGCTGCGGAATCATGGCCGTCGCTCAAAATACCTGCACGACGAAAAGGGGTTCGGCCACCGGCTCGACACGCTCCAGGCCGCGGTCCTGGGGGCCAAGCTCCCCTTTCTGGAGGAATGGACCGAGGCGCGGCGACGGCTGGCCCGCCG
>DATLZJ010000621.1:0-8595 GCA_035574055.1 Caldilineaceae bacterium | reverse complement strand
GCGCTTGGCTCTCAATCAAATCGGGTCCCCTCGATCGGGCGCACCGCCACCCTCAGCGCCAGGCCATCCAGCCCAGCACCCTCAGCGCCAGCTTACACCCGATCCGCACTCGCTCTTACCACTCTTTAGTTGTTAACGTGCGCTCGCATTCAGACGCCTTACGGCGCCTCCCGCTCCATCGGCGATTCACATCACCCGTCGGGACTTATAATTCTAGCGCATCCGGCGCTCGCTGTCAAATTATCTGGGTCTGTTTTCGTAAGCAAACGGTCGCAGTCTATTAACCACCCGCCGCCCTCGCAGACCCTTGCCATTTGACCAGCTCGACGCCTTGGCTTGGTAAACTGCCGGTCTAGCAGCGCTTTGTCCGCCAGACACAAGCGACTAGTTTACCCGGCCCGACGACCCGCTGTCAAATCTACAAACGCGGATTTGACGTTGAAGTTCACTCCTTGCGCTTCATGCCTGCACACTTTGTCGCGTTTTTCACAGACACGAAAGGTGATTCTATCACACCCAACCCGGCTTGTCAACTCCCAAGACGTTTGCGTTCCGTTAGCAATGCCCTGCTCGGTTCATACGGGCTAACTCACGGGAGCGATCGGGGCAAATCACCACGCGCCGCCCGCTTGCTGCTCCGCCACCCAGCGCGCCACCGTCGCCACCGGCGCCGTCCATATCCGCGTCCGATGGCGAGCTAGATAGGCGCAAAGCTCGGCCAGATCGCTCTCGGCCACCGCCAGATGCCCCTCATGGATGCCATGGAAGGTCAGAATGGCCCAGCGACCTTCGGCAGCAGCCTGCTCGACCAGCCCAATGAGGTGAGGTCCGGTCAACCGTTCACACGGCCACGACCAAAGATAGCCGAGGTCGCAGTACCGCGGATCATTGGCGCGTTCGCCACGTCCCCGCCCGGCCACACAATGGATCAAGACCAACGGCACATAGCTCTTGCGATCCGTCCCTCGACCGATGAAAGGCTGATAGCAGGGATAGGCAAACGACACCGGCTCCGGCTGTGCCAATGCCTCGGCCAGCCGTCGCTTCGCCTCGGCGATCTCCCAGTCCATCTCCTCCCAAGTCATCTCCTCCAGGGCGCGGCGGTTGTTCTCGGAGATAAAAGCAAAGTTCTTGGAGCAGGGATGGCTCACCGTGTGATTGCCGACCTCATGCCCGGCAGCGACAACCGGTTGCCAGGCGGCCAGCGCACTGCGGTAATCCTCACGCGGGTTCACATAGAAGGTGGCTTGGATTCCCCACCGCTCTAGCAACGGCGCGCCGACCTCGCGTTGAGAGACCAGGCCATCGTCAAAGGAGAGGGAGATCGCCGCTTCTTGACCTGCCGGCCAATGAAATCCGGTATGCCCCATTGTCCATCACTTTCTATGCATTCTACATTCTGTGCTTTATGCTACATTCTATGCTTTATGTTACGCTCTAAGGGTCCCGGTATGCACTATGGAGAAGCCGGCGGCGCCAAGTCCGCTACAACAAAGGCACGGTTCCGGCTATGGCGTGTGTTCCATGTCATGACCCGCAACGTAGGCTCGGCGGCAGAGCCGCTACGACTCTGGTGGATTTAGGTCTCAAGCTGATTTAGGTCGGCCAGGATCGCCTCCAGTTTCTGCTGATTCAAACCAGACTCCGGGTAGAGCGCCACCTCGCCCAGGGTCATATACATCGCTTCATGGATCAGCGGATGGTTGGTTGCGCCGGGCAGATGGCGCTCCACCACCGCACGCGCTTTGGGGTTCGTCAGCACTTCTTTGACGGTTGTACGACTCGTATAGGGCATCGCCACATCACTCCTGAACAAAAAACCCCCTGCCGATATCCACCGCAACAGTTCAATGGACAAGCATGTGCCAATCTGCCTTTGGACGCCACTCGCCGGGGTAGTACAGCCTCAACCGGAGCCATTATACCGGCGCGCCCATAACCCTTGCAAGGCGCTGCCGGGCGGGGTTTGACAGCCGCGGCCCCTTTCGGTAATGTGATGCTATTGTCCTGCTTCCACGGTCCTGCATCCACCTAGAGAGAACGACCCATGTCCGAACAACCTACCCTCCGCAGCCGCGCCTGGTTTGGCCGCCCCGACCAGTTGGGTTTTATCCACCGGAGTTGGATCAAGAATCAAGGTCATCCCGACCAGATGTTTGACGGACGACCTGTTATCGGCATCTGCAACACCTGGTCCGAGTTGACGCCCTGCAATGCTCATTTTCGCATCCTGGCCGAAATGGTCAAGCGCGGGGTCTACGAAGCGGGCGGCTTTCCCTTGGAATTTCCCATCATGTCCTTGGGCGAGCCGCTTATGCGCCCGACCACCATGCTCTACCGCAACCTGGCCGCCATGGATGCCGAGGAATCTATTCGCGCCAACCCAATTGACGGCGTTGTTATCTTGGCCGGCTGTGACAAGACCACCCCCTCCACCCTGATGGGCGCCTGTAGCGTTGACCTGCCGACCATCGTCGTCTCCGGTGGGCCAATGCTCAACGGCAAATTCCAGGGCCGCGACATCGGCTCCGGCACAGATACCTGGAAGTTCTCCGACGACTTGCGCGCGGGACGGATGAGCGCGCTGGACTACGCCGAAGCCGAGTCCTGCATGTCGCGCAGTGACGGCCACTGTATGACCATGGGCACGGCCTCCACCATGGCCTGTATGGTGGAAGCGTTGGGCCTCACCCTGCCCAGCGGCGCCGCCATTCCCGCGGCGGACGCCCGGCGCAAGCGCCTCGCCCATCGCGCCGGCAACCGGATCGTCGAGATGGTGCGCGAAGACCTGCGCCTCTCCCGCATCCTGACCCGCCAAGCCTTCGAGAACGCCATCCGCGTCAACGCTGCGGTCGGCGGCTCCAGCAACTTCATCCTCCACCTGCTCGCCATCGCCGGGCGCATCGGCGTAGACCTCTGCCTGGATGACTTCGACCGGCTGGGCAGCCACATGCCGTTGCTGGTCAACCTGATGCCCTCCGGTCGCTATCTCATGGAAGACTTCTACTATGCAGGCGGCTTGCCGGTCGTCATCCAGGAGCTGAAGGACTACCTACACATGGACGCTCTCACCGTCACCGGCAGGTCGCTCGGCGAGAACACCGCGGGGGCGACCTGTTACAACCGTGAGGTGATCGCCAGCATCGAGCAGCCGCTCCAAGTGGAGGCGGGCATTGCCGTCCTCCGCGGCAACCTCTGCGAGCGCGGCGCGATCATCAAGCCCTCCGCCGCGTCGCCCCACTTGCTCCGCCATCGGGGCCGCGCCGTCGTCTTCGAGACCATCGAAGACTACCACGCCCGCATTGACGACCCTGACCTGGATGTGGATGAAAGCTGTGTCCTGGTTCTCAAGAATGTGGGACCGAAAGGCTACCCCGGGATGCCGGAAGTCGGCAACATGGGGCTGCCCAAAAAGCTCCTGCTCAACGGCGTCAACGATATGGTGCGAGTCTCCGACGGTCGCATGAGCGGGACTGCCTTTGGCACGGTCGTCCTCCATGTCGCGCCGGAGGCGGCGGTCGGCGGTACGCTAGCCTTGGTTCAAAACGGCGACTTTATTGAGCTGGACGTGCCCAACCGCCGGCTCCATCTCGATGTGCCCGACGATGAGCTGGCCCGCCGCCGCGCTGCCTGGACGCCGCCCGTCACCCCTCATGCCGAGCGCGGTTACCCACGGCTTTATGTGGAACACGTGCAGCAGGCTGACCAGGGAGTAGACCTGGACTTTCTGCAAGGCAAGTCGGGCGCTTACATTCCCCGCGACTCGCACTAAGCAGGTGGCAGGTCGCAGTCAACAGTAGCAACGCAGCGCCCCCGCCGGTCTCAACGGGGGCGCTGCAACCCAGAACTAAATGCCCATCCCTTATTCTACTGTCACACTCTTGGCGAGGTTGCGAGGCTGATCCACATCGGCGCCCCGCCGCACGGCCATCTCATAGGCAAAGACCTGCAACGGGATCACCGACAGGATGGGCTGCAACAACTCATGGCTTGCCGGTACCGGCAGCACATGGTCCACCTTTGTGCGAATATAGCTGTCGTCCGGATGGGCGACCGCCAGCACCGTCCCGTGGCGCGCCTTTACCTGCTCCACCTGGCTGATCATCTTCTCGTAGACGCCATCGCGCGGGGCCAGCGCCACTGTGGGCATGGACGGATCAATCAGGGCAATCGGCCCATGTTTCATTTCGCCTGCCGGATAGCCCTCGGCGTGGATATAGCTGATCTCCTTGAGCTTGAGAGCGCCCTCCCGCGCCACCGGATAGTGCATTCCACGCCCCAAGTACAGGAAGTTATGGAAGGTGTGGAACTCCTCGGCCAGCCGCCGGTAGTGGTCCCCGCGCCAGGCATCCTCCAGCAACTGACCGGCCAAACCGGGCAACATTGAAAGCGCATGGATGAGCGGCGCACGCTCCGCCTCGCCCAACACACCGCGAAGCTGGCCCAAATGTATCGCCAACATCAGCAGGTCCGTCACCGACGCGGTAAACGCCTTGGTGCTGGCTACCCCGATCTCCGGCCCCGCCTGCATATAGATGACGCCATCACAGACGCGCGCCGCCTGGCTGCCGACCGCGTTGACAATCGCCGCGGTAAAGGCGCCGTTCTCCCGCCCCTCCTCCAATGCGGCCAGCGTGTCCACCGTCTCGCCGCTTTGGGTAATCGCCAGCACCATATGGTTGGGCCGCACGACCGGCTGCCGGTAGCGGAATTCGCTGGCATAGTCTACCTCGACCGGCAGCCGGACCAGCCGCTCAAGATAGTACTTGCCGATCAGACCAGCATAGTAGCTGGTGCCACAGGCGACAATCGTCACCTTTTCCAGCGCAAGCGCCTGCTCCTGGGTCAGCTTCAGGCTATCCAGCACGACCTGGTTGCGCTCAAAGTCGAGCCGGCCACGCAGCGTATCGGTCAGGCTGCGGCCCTGCTCGAAGATCTCCTTCTGCATGAAGTGGCGATACTCGCCCTTCTCGGCAGCCGTCTGGCTCCAGTCAATCATCGTCACCTGCTTGCGCACAGGCGCGCCATCCAGCGCCATATAGTCGGCGCCATGCCGGGTGACCACTGCTACTTGACCGTTGTCGAGGAAGACCATGCGCCGAGTGTGGGCGAGAATGGCCGGCACATCGCTGGCGACAAAGGTCTCGCCGTCGCCCAACCCAACCGCAACGCCCCCGGCATTGCCCAACCGCGCCGCCACCAGATATTCCGGACAATCCTGGCATAACACCACGATGGCGCTTGGCCCCTGGAGCTGCGCCAGCGCACGCCGCACGGCCGCGGGCAGATCGCCGTGACAGCCATTGTGATAATACTGGTGGATCAGGTGGACAATCACCTCTGTATCGGTGTCGCTCTTGAAGGTGTAGCCCTCCCTGCGCAGTCGCTCGCGCAGCTCTACGAAATTCTCTACAATGCCGTTCTGGACAACGACAAAGGCGCCATCCGGGCTGCTATGAGGATGGGCATTGCGCTCGACGGGAGGCCCGTGGGTAGCCCAACGGGTATGGCCGACGCCCACCGCGCCGTGGACCGGCAGCTTGTCCAGCACCTCGGCCAGATTAGACAGCTTGCCCGCCGCCCGCCGCACATGAATTTTGCCGTCAGCGCCGACCACGGCCATCCCGGCCGAGTCATATCCGCGATATTCCAACTGGCGTAACCCCTGCAACACCAGGGGCGCCGCAGCGCGCTCACCAACATAACCAACAATGCCGCACATCGGGATGCTTCCTTTCCGCGCATGTAGGAGTTACCGCCCCATCGGCTGGCTGGAAAAGCGCCGCTAGCCGGCGCCGATCCGCTGGATGATCCCAGAAGATCGCGCGCCAACAGCAAAAGGCGCACCACCGGCAGGATGGGCACAAAGGTATTGGGAAGCTCCACTGCTTGGCGTTGCTGTACCGGCAGTTACCCGCCGGCTTTGAACGCCAGCTTCTCCAAGGTGGAATTGGGGAAAGATGTGGCCGGAACCGGGCAGTTCCGGCTTGGGCCGGTGGAATCGGCCCAGGGGCATCCGCTGATCTCTCGATTTTCCCGGCGCCGCGCTCCAGCGGCTATCCGGTTAGCCCGGCATCGCTGCCGGGAACCCCTTCCTCGTCACCCACGGAATCGCTGAGACCGTCTGTCTCTACACCGTCTGCCTCTACCGTGGGCCATGCGCTTTCTTCCCCGTTGTTGAGCTACTCTCTAACCGCCTCCTTTCTCACCATTCATCACACCCGCTCAACCAAGTTAAGTAGCACCGCCAACTTTGGCTTGGCCGCCAGTATATCAGCAACGGCTCTGTTGTGCAAGGGGTTTTGAATTACATTTTCGACAGCCGGGTGCTAGACATACTCACGGCGTAGGAGACCAAACTGCTTAATATCCACAAACTGACCATGCTCCCAGCAGCTTTCTCGCCAGACCCCCTCAAGTTTGAAGCCGCATTTCAGCAGGACCCGCTCCGAGGCGATGTTACCCGCCGTGCAGTCGGCCTGGATGCGGTGTACCCCAAGATGGGCAAAGCACCAAGCCAGCAGGGCATTCGTGGCTTCGGTAGCATAGCCTTGGCCCCAGTGCTGGTAGAGGATATGATAGCCGATATCCACATGGCGATTCTCACGGTCCCAGGCGTAGGTGCCGCAGGTGCCAATCAGCCCATCATCGCCGTGCAGCGTAATCGCCCAGGTGAGGGCCTCATGCCTGAGATAGTGCGCGTTGAGCCAGTCAATCAACGCCAGTGCCTTGGCCGGCGTATCGGTCGCCGGCTGATTCAAGAATCGTAGGACGTTGGGATCGCCAAAGAGCGCCCTGATTGCCTCGCCATCGTCCGCTCTAAGGGGGCGCAGACGCAAACGCTCGGTGGTCAGTATGGGAAAATTGGAGAAGTCAAATAGAGCTTCCATAATACGTCCTCTTCTACAGGTCAATCAGACACTGGCATCCCATGATGGCCGGTTTTGATATAATAGCGCCCAATCGCCAACGCACGGTATAGGGCTGCCAGCCTGCCGCCGGCTCTCACCACGACTGGAGCCTGCTGACATGAAATCCTTAACCATCCTCCGCCATGCCAAGGCGGAGCGTCCTGACGAGTATCCAACCGACCAGGAGCGACCGCTGACTTCCCGCGGCCTAAAGGACGCCGCCGCCATCAGCGGCGTCCTTGCCGGGCTAAAACCGGCGATTGACTGGATCATCAGCTCCCCGTCCCTGCGCACGCGCCAGACTACCGAACAACTTGTCAAGGCGCTGGACTTCAAGCGCCAAGTCGTCTGGGACGAGTCCGTCTATGCGGCTACGGCAGATACTTTGTTGACGGCCTTGACCGTTGTGCCGCCGGAGGTAGAGCATGTCGTGCTGGTCGGCCATAACCCCGGCGTACAGGAGCTGATCTCCGGCCTGTGTGCAGGCGCGCCTGACCGCCTCAGCATCGCCGTGGCGACCGGGGCCTTTGCCCTGCTCAATCTGGAAATCTTTTGGTGGAACCAGATCCGCTGGGGATGCGGCGAGCTACAAGTGCTGCTCAAGCCAAAACTCGTGCGTGATTGACCAAGCGCCCCGACGCACGCTGCGCCGGGGCATTGATCACAAACCTGCGGGATGGCTAGTCTAGTGATAGCTGAAGACCGGCCCGGCCTGCGCCCTTGCGCCCTGCGCCATCACATCGGCCACAGCCTCGATCACACGTTGCACATCGTCTGCCGAGACATGATAGTTTAACGCCGCCCGCAACCGGCGCGTGCTGCCGGCGTTCATCAGGATGCCGCGCTCCTTTAGCCCCGCAACCAGCGTCGCCGGCGTAACATCCTCGCGCACAAGTGTAAAGAAGACCAAGTTCGTTTCCACCGTGGCGGGATCGATCTCAATGCCGTCTATTTGGGCCAATCCCTCGGCCAGTCGCTTGGCATTGGCGTGGTCATCTGCCAGCCGCTCGATCATCTCCGTGATCGCCACAATGCCCGCCGCGGCGATCACACCGGCCTGGCGCATGGAGCCGCCCACCACCTTGCGGTTGCGCCGCGCCCGGCGGATGAACTCCTGATCCCCGGCTACCACCGACCCGACCGGCGCGCCTAGCCCCTTGCTCAGACAGACGCTCACGCTGTCGGCCATCTGAACCAGTCGCGCCGGCGCCACATTCAGCGCCACTGCCGCATTCCAAAGCCGCGCCCCATCTACGTGCAGCTTCAGCCCCCGCCGCCGGGCCAACTCGCCCGCGGCATCCATGTATGCGAGCGGCAGCACCCGCCCACCGCAAAAGTTGTGCGTGTTCTCAAGGCAGAGCAGCCGCGTGACCGGATAGTGAGGGTCATCGGCGCGGATGCTCTCCTCCACCTGGCGCAGGTCCAGCGTACCATCAGGCGCATTGGGCAACGTGCGCGGATGGACGCCGCCCAACGCCGCAGCGCCCCCCTGCTCCGAACGAAAGATGTGGCTGGCATCGCCCAGGATCATCTCATCGCCCCGTCCACAGTGGCTTAGGACCGACACTAGGTTGCCCATCGTCCCGCTGGCGACAAAGACCGCGGCCTCTTTGCCCAGCATCTCCGCGACCATTGCCTCCAGCCGGTTGACGGTGGGGTCTTCGCCATACACGTCATCGCCCAC
>DATLZJ010000620.1:0-14656 GCA_035574055.1 Caldilineaceae bacterium | reverse complement strand
GCCGCCATACCGCTGGACATGGTCGCTCAACTTCCTGGCGAACTCCCCTTGATAGAAATAGGCCTTGCCCGCGGCGGCGATGCCGCGCAGCGTTTCGCCCAGCGTCGGGATGCGCATGATCTCGCCCGCCTTGGGCGCGCGCCCGTTGAGCAGCAGCTCCTGGCCGCTGGGCTGCTCCGGCCCGTTGTCCAGGTCGCCGCTATTCCAGTCTGGGCTGCGGCGCAGCTTGGCAACCTGGGTCGCCCAGCCGCGCGCGATGAGTTCGCTGACCGGATAGCCGTGCTCGGCGGTCCAGATGGCCGGTTGCAAGACTTCGGCCAGCGTCATGCGTCCGTGGCGCTCCAGCAGGTCGCTCCAGCCCGCCACTGCGCCGGGGATGCTGACGGCGTGGCCGGTAAAGGCGGGCATCTTGGTGTAGCCTAGGCGCTGCAACTCGGCGATGTTGGCCGCGGCCGGGGCGCGACCGGAGCCGTTGAGCGCGGTCACCTCTTTGCGCTTGGCATCCCAATAGAGGGCGAAACAGTCGCCGCCGATGCCGGTGGAGATCGGCTCGACCACATTGAGCATGGCGGCTGTGGCGATGGCCGCATCGGCGGCATTGCCGCCGGCCTGGAGAATCTCGAGGCCGGCCTGCGCGGCCAGGGGCTGGCTGGTGGCGACCATGCCGCGCCGGGCCATCACATTGCTGCGGCGGGAGTGGAACCCAGGGTCAAATTTCATGCGTTACTCCTATCATTGGATGGCTTCTAGCCGGAGATGGTTGGCCGGAGATGGTGGAACGGAGAGCGTTGGCGTCGAGGTCGGCTCAACATTCATGGGCGATCCTTCCCGGTCGCCTTGCCAACGGGTTCTGGCAGGCGCGCTGCGCGCCGGCAAATTTGGCCGGCTCAATTCTGTCTCTGCATAATAGCGAACGGTTCTTTGCTTGCCAAATCTCGTCCAGGTGACGCCGGCCAATCTTCCGCCGGGGTAGACCGAAAGGTTTGGTAGATTGCCCGCTCTGGGGGTAGACTACTATCGCTATGGGCATTGTCATCCAGTATGTTGCCGCCTACGCCCCTTGGATTTACGCCATCTGCGGGCTGGTGGCGCTCTACCAGATCTATCGTATCTGGCTGGTGCGCGCCGAGCGCAAGCAGGCGGTCTTTTCCTTGGAGCGGGAGAAGGCCATCCGCGACACGTACAACATCTTCGGCGTCGCCCTGGTCCTCCTGGTGACCATGGGGTTCACCTACTTTGTCAGCAACACCCTGGCGGCTGCGGTCGAGCCGCTGGTTAGCGAGGCGTTGGCGCCTGCGCCGGAGCTGCCCTTTTATCCCACGCCGACCAATACGCCGCTCCCCGCGACGCCGACGCCAACTTGGACGCCGACGGCGGACCCCAATGCGCCCCCGCCGGCAGCGGCGGGCGAGGAGGGCACACAGACCCCTGAGCCGGTCGAGGAACCGCCTGAGGAAACAGCGGAAGCGGTGATCACGCCCACCCCCACGCCGGAGCCGGCGCCGGTTGTCCAGGCGCCTGTCTGCCCGGATAGCCGCGCCGTCTTGATCCGGCCCGGCCAAAACGAGGTGGTCAAAGGCGTGGTGAATATCATCGGCACGGCGACCCACGAGAACTTCCAGTACTACAAGATTGAATATGCGCCGGGCGGCGGCGGCGGGTTTGCCTATCTCGCTGGGGGGAATAGCCCCGTCGTCAGCAATGTGCTCGCCAGTGTGGACACGACCGCATGGAGCAACGGCCCCTGGACCCTACAGCTCGTCGTCGTGGACCAGACGGGCAACTGGCCGCCCCCCTGCCAGGTCACGATCACTGTGCAGAATTGACTCCCGTTCCGCTCTAGCCATTTTTCTGTCTTATATATTGTCTTCGATATTATAGAGGAGCGCACTGTCTACTAGAGATGCTGCCGGATAAGCCGCGCCTGCAAACCGCCATCGGAATCGGTCTGCTCGTCCTCGTCGCCTTGGTTGTCGCCTACAACGCAGGTGTGGCGCGCGGGCGGCTGCGCGTGCGCGCCGAGCTGGTGACGGTGCAGGCGGAGCTGGTGGCGCTTCTCTCCGCGACCCCCACCATCAGCGCCACACCGACCGAGACCTATACACCTGCGCCGACCGCCACCCCCACCGCCACGCCGACGCCGACCCTCAGCCCGACCCCCACGGCCACCCCCACTTCGCCGGAGGAGTGGGCGGCCCGCTACCAGCAGCTTGCCGAGGATGGGTTGACCAGTAGCGTGATGGGCGACTTTACCGGCGAGCAGGCCGAGGCGCTGCTGCGCCGTATCGCCCAGGAGCAGGGATTAGCCTTTGTGCCGGCGACCTATTTCCCCCTGCAGGCCGAGCCGTGGGCCGCGCTGGTGACGCCGCGCACTCCCCAGGGCCAGGCGCTCCCGATCCTTATCTGGCGCGAGCCGAACGACCGCAACCGGGTGCGGAGCCAACTCTTGTTGGATGTGCTTAACGGTCGTTCCAGCCGGAGCCGCTATACCGCCCTGCTGGGCGGGCTGCGCCACGGCCTCTTGCGCCAGGATTTCCTGGGCCGGTTTCACCTCTTGCTGGTGGAGCGCGCCGAGCTGACCCTAGAGCACAACATCTACGTGCTGGCCCAGCCCCAGCCTGGCGCAGACTTCCGGCTGCTCTGGAGCAGCCTGGACGAGCCGCTCTGGTCGGTCCCTGCCGGCAGCAGCCAGGTGGAGCTGGCCGAGGTCGAGGGCGCACTGCTGCCCGACCTGGTGGTCGCCGCGCCCCTCGGCGACAGCGCGGCGCTGCGCAGCCGGCTCAATGCGCCCAATACCTTCATCGAGCAGCCGCCTTTTGCTCGCCAATGGGTAGACGCCCGCTGGCGCTTCCTCTCCGCCGAGAGCGCCGCCGAGGTGGGCGGCGTGGCGGAGCCGGGCTACACCCTGCACGAGGCCAGCCTGCGCCCCACGCCGCTGACCACATTGGCGCGGCTCCTGCAACTGCTTCACGAGCAAAACGTGAGCGAAGCCGCCAACTATACAACCCGGCTGGACCTGCTCCAGCAGGCCTATGATATGGGGTTGAGCCGCCCTGCCATTTGGCTGGGAAGCTATCTCGATGCCGAGGGCCGGATGTTGCCGGATGGCGGCAGCGAGGTCACCGAGCGGATGCGCTTCTTTGATAACGCCGACCGCAGCCGCACCTTTACGGCGCTCTTCGAACTGGACGAGGCGGGCGCTTACCGGGTGGCGGCCATCTCGCCCGACCAGCCTTACGAGGCTGTGGATATGGTGACGCCGGCCGCGCCGCTGCCGACGTCAACGCCGACGCCCACCTTTACCGTTGGGCCGCCGCCCCAGGTTACAGAGGCAGGACCGCTGCCGCCGCCCGGCTCCCCCACCCTGGCGCCGCCTACCTGGACCTTTACGCCGACGCCCACCTTTACGCCCAGCCCGACGCCCACCGAAACCATCACGCCGACGCCCGCGCCCACGGCGACGCCGACGCCCACCCTGACCGCGTCGCCGACCCCGCCGCCCACTTTCACCCCGACCCCCAGCGCCACACCCTCGGAGACGCCGACCGAGACGCCCAGCCCGACCGCGACGCCGCAGCCTTACCCGCTGCCGGAGATTCCGCCTGACCAGGCGCCGCTGGCCCATGCCATCGTCTTCCGCTCGCCCGCCAATCTGCGCGCCGGCCCGGCCACCGACTTTCCACCCGTGACGCAACTGACCTATGGGGTAGCTGTGGACCTCTACGGCATCACCGAGGCCGGCGACTGGATTCTGCTCCGGGTCAACCAACCAGGCGACCCCCACCACGGCGTCGTCGGCTGGATTGCCGCCGAGCTGCTTCAGGTCACGGGCGACCTGGCCTTCCTCGACCGCTACAACGCCGGCGGCACGCCCGTTGCGCCGCTGACGCCGACCTTGACCCCCACCCCTGGCCCACCCCCGCCGACGCCTACCCCGACGCCGTGGGCGACGCCGCTCATGCAAGCCCCCAACGCCGCGCCGCTGGCCGCGGTGGTCGCGCCTCAACCCGCGGCGGATGAACTGGTGTTGACCATTGCCGGCGACCGCATCCCCGCCGACCCGCTCTCCCCCATCCCGGCGTTGAGCGCGGCGGGGCAGAGCTGGTCCTTGGCGGTCGAGTCGGCTACGGTGGAGATCTGGAGCGGTCTCTTTGGCGCCTTCCCAGGAGGGTGGACGCCGGCCCCCGCCCAGCTCCTGTGGCCGGGCACACAGGTCTATGTGCGTGGCGGGCCGGCTGCCGATGACCCCACCCGCTTTGCCGTCTCCCAGGTCCGCATCGTGGCCGCGCCGGTGCAAGAGCGGGCGCGGCTGCTGAATCTGCCCGACCTGGCCGAGCCGGTGGCTCAAGGCGCAGCCGTCGCGATGATGGGCAGCCGTGAGGAGCTAGGCGTCTACTTGCTGGAGACGGCAGGCACCCTGCGCCAGCTCTGGACGGTCGAGAAGGAAGCTGCCTGGGCCAGTCCGGACGGCGCAGCCGGCGTGCTCGTCAGCACTCAAGACGCGCCCACCGGCCAGAATCGCTTTAGCTGGGTTCGCACCGATGGTTTGGGCGTCGAGGTCATGGCCCAGCCCTTCCATAGCCTGCGCGGGGCAGCCGCCGACTCCTTTGGCGGGCTGTGGTGGATCGAGACGCCCCAGGCCGACCTGGACCAGTGGCAGCTTTGGCACTATGACCCGCGCAGCGGGCGGCTGGCCCTCCGCCTGCGCGCCACCAGCGCCCATTTCCAGACGGGCAGCAACCTCATCAATGGGACGCTGGCCCCCACGCTCATCTCAGTGATGCCTCAATTCGATCCGGTCAGCGGCGATCCGGTGGCCGTGACGCTGCTGCTGGATACCAGCGACCGGACCGCCCAGCGACTCTATACGGGGCTGTTCCGGCTGACAGTTCGTTTCCCTGTGACCGAGGCTGGGGTGAGCGACCTGGGCGAAGTGGAGGGCATGCCCCAATTGCTGCTCACCCCGGAAAGTTACCGGGGGCCGCTCCAGGTCAGCCCCGACCGGACCAAGCTGGCTTATTTTGTCTATGACCCGGAACACCCCAGCCTGACGTCGGGCTTTATTCGCCCGGCCAACATGTTGCGTGTCTTGACCCTGACGGGCCGGGGAGCGAGCACCTTCCGCACGGTCTATTCAACCGAGAGCCGCTTTGAGTTCCTGGCTCCCAATGTGAACTGGCAAGGCAATGACCGGCTGATCGTCGCCCGCGCCCGCTTTGCCCCCGGCGATACCTTTGGCGTCGAGCGTTTTGGCATTGTGCTGGTGCAGCTTCCGGGCGCCGACCAGCCGGCAGGCGTGGTCCAGGCGCGGAGCTACCTCTTTCCCAACCAGCGCGAGCTGCGCGACTTTGCCGCCTGTCTCGACCGGCGTTACACGCTGACCGTCGCCGAATTGGAGGACGGCAACCTGGAGCTGGCTCGCTGGGATGTAGAGGGCGACCCCGCGGCGCGGCCCGAGGCGCTCTTCCTGCTCCCGCCCGCCATGAGCCGCGTCTTCTTGTGCTGGCAAGCGCCCGACAGCCTGCTGGCCGCCCCCTAGCGGGCGCGCCGCCCGATTTCTTGTCATGGCCCTATGCCTGAGCTACGTTTACCGGAGGGATGGGTCTACTTCGCCGGTCTGCCGGACCTGGCGCTGGCGCTGGTGGGCATCCTGCTGATCACGCTGTTGATCATTTGGTGGCGGCAGCAGACCCGGCTCTGGTTCCGCGTGGTCATGGCGACCTTTCTGGCCGCGCTTCTGCTCTGTATCGGCAGCTATTACCTGTTTGTGGTGCCGCCCTACTTCGCCAGTTGCCCCTCCGGTTGCACCGGCTGGCGCGGCTTTCCCCTGCGCTTTGCCCTCATTGACTTAAACGGCGTCAGCCGGGTCGCTGTGCTGGACTTCCTGCTCAATCTGCTGATGCTCTGGCTGCTCTGGCTGGGCGCAAGCGTAGTCTGGCGGCTGGCCGCCCTGGCGCTCCGTTGGGAGAACCGCTCCTGGCGCTTCAAGCTACTCTTTATCGTTCTCCTGGTCATCCTGCCTTGGGCGTTCTTGCCCCGTGTGCTCGACCCGCCCCAGCCCCCGGCTGTCGGCGAGGACTTGCGGCTGGCGGTCAACGCCGAACGCTCGGCGGAGTTCACCTACCGAATCACCGGCTTCTGGCTCCAGCGGCTGGCGCTGGAGGACATCCGCCGCGGCGCGCCGATTGCCAACCCGGAATCGCTCTTTGGCGAGACGGTAGTCAACGAGGTCTGTCTGCGCGGTTACACCTATTTCTATTTGCCCTGGCGGCGCTACCGCATCACTCTTGACCCCAGCGGCGTCACCGCGCTCAACCTGGCCGAGGTGCCGCTGCAAGGCTCCTGTTGGGAGGCCCAGTAAGGGCGCCCTCTGGAATTGTTCCTTTGTGGGCGCGCGATTTAGGCAAGCACAAGACCTGCCCCTACCGAGCGTTAGTCCAGCCCGTAGACTTGGGTAGTCGGGTGGAAGGCTGCCCAGGCGAACCAGAAGTGGTCGAAGGCGAGGAGCTGAGGGAGGGCCTGACCGGCCAGGGGGCCGTCAATCGCCTGGCCGAGCAGCGTCCAGGCGCTGCCGGTTTCAGCGTCGGTGAAGGTTCCGTCGCCGGCTGCGCGGAAGGTGAGCGTCCGCCCTGCCACGCGGCGCTCAAAGACGGCGATGCTGCCCACATCGCGGCCCTCACTGATCGTCCGGCTATCCAGGGCGCTAGCCATGCCCGGCTTGTGGAAGACCACGATGGGCAGCCCCTCATCCTCGCCAGCGCCGTCTTTGCCGAGCACATCGTTGATCGCGCCCGCCGCCGCTACCGCTGTAAAGGGATAGGCCATCACCTCGCCTGCCGCCGCGATTCCGACTACCCGCTCGGTGGCCGGCAGCCGCTGGTCCAGCTCGCCCGTAAAGAGGAAGGGACGCTCGGCCAGGCTGTCATAACCGGTATAGGGGTTAGCGCCATAGCTGCGCGATATGGCAGGCCGCGCCAGCACCTCGCCGCCGGGATAGGCTGCCGCAAAGTCGCCAAAGGCGATCACCTGGCTGGGGAGAAAGTCGAGCCGGCGACCTGCCCACCGGCCCACAATCGCCTGGCCGGTGAACTGCTGCCACCAGCTCTCGCTCTGGCGGTCGTACATGATCAGGTCGCTGTTGCGGAGCAGCCCGGTCGTCCCAAAGTCGAGCACTTCTCCCTCGAAAGTGCGGTCAAAGACGATGCTGGCGTTGCAGAGCGGGCAAAAAGTGACGGCGACGGGCTTGCTACCCACGGTATCGTTGACAATCTCGTGCCAGATCAGGATCGCGAGCGGGTAGGCGCGAGCCACAGCGCCATGCATAAAGAGGATGACCGGGTCGCGCTCGGAGAGCCAGGTCGCAGCCGCCTCGACAGACTCGAACTGCGGCTCGTCAATGGCCGGGATGCCGTCCTTGGGCGGGCCGCCGGAGAGGATTTCCTCCCATTCCACCACACGCCGGTCAAAGTCGGTGCGCCAGTCGGAGTAAATCAAGTGGCCGGGCGGGCGTTCCGCCGGTAAGAGCGCCGGGTCGCTTGCCTGGTCCGCCGCGTCCCCCGCCGGCAAGGAGGATAACTCGGCAGCCGGGCCGGCAGTGGGAGAGGCCGCGGGCAGCGCACAGGCAGCCAGGATGATGGTTGTCGTTAGCAGTGTAATCATTAGCAGTGTGATCAAACGTAAGGCCTTGGACATGAGCATTCCTCCTGACCGTGCGACTGCACGCGCATCAACCACGCTCATCAACCACGGTAAGCCGGTTCATCTCTGGTGGGGCCGCATAGCGTCGCCACGAATCGAAAGACCGCCGCTCCACGCTTCTCTTAGGAGATCATCACTCGCGCATCTATCTCCGCTGTAACTCCACCTACAGTACCTTCACGTCCAACCCGAAAGGCGACCTGTTGATCAGGAAAAACAGCGATGAGACATTGCAGGATAGGGTGAAAGTCATTACAATGGCCCGTCAGACAGGCGTCATGGCCCATCCTGGATGGGGTCTCCTGCGCCTGTCCGGCAACCTTGACCCGTTCCTCAACCGCACAGCAGGCGCGACACGCACCCGGAAGGAGTAGAAGCGAATGGCCGTTTTGGAGCGATTTGGCCTGGCAGGCCGCGTCGCCATTGTCACCGGCGGCACCAAGGGATTAGGCCGGGCCATGGCCGAGGGGCTGGCCGAGGCCGGCGCCCAGGTCGCCATCGTCAGCCGCCACGCCGACCAGGCCGCCGCCGAGGCCGAGGCCATTGCCGCCGCTACCGGGCGCGCCTGCCGCGGTTATGGCTGTGATGTTGTCCAGCAGAGCCAGGTCGAAGCGCTGGTGGCCCAGGTGTTGGCCGACTTCGGCCAGATTGACATCCTGGTCAACAACGCCGGCATCAACACACGCGGGGCCATAGACGAGCTGACCCTGGAGCAGTTCCAGGAGGTTCAGGCCATCAATGTCACCGGCCCCTGGCTTATGTGCCGGGCGGTCGCGCCCCATTTCAAGGCGCGGCGCTACGGCCGGGTCATTAACATTGGCTCCACCCTCTCGGTCATCGCCCTTGCCAACCGCACGCCCTATGCGAGCAGCAAGGGCGCCATTCTCCAGATGACGCGCGCGCTGGCCCTGGAATGGGCGCCCTACAACATCACCGTCAACTGCATGATGCCCGGCCCCTTCGCCACCGAGATGAACTTGCCCATCAAGAACGATCCGGCCACCTACGCGGCGTTTATCGCCAAGATACCGCTTGGGCGTTGGGGAGAGCTGGAGGAGATTCAGGGGCTAGCGGTCTTTCTCGCCAGCGACGCCTCCAGCTTTGTGACCGGCGCGGCCATTGCCATTGACGGCGGCTGGACGGTGCATTAGTACGACTGCTGACTGTTGGCGAACAAGCCAGAGGCACAGCGCGCATGCACAAGGTAGTGTTTCTCACCGAGCGCAGCCCGCGCCACCAGGAGGCTGCCCGCGCCGCCGCGCCTGCTGCGGTGGAGGTGGTCATGCTGCGCCAACCTGACCGGCAGACGCTGCTGGCCGAGTTGGCCGACGCCGAGTTTTTGATCAGCGAGCGGGCTGGGGTGATTGACGCCGAGCTGATCGCTGCCGGCCCGCGGCTGCGGTTGATCCAGCGGCTTGGCTCGCTGGCCTATGACATTGACCTGGATGCCGCGCGGCGGGCAGGCGTGCCGGTCGCTATCTGGCCGGTGATCGGCAGCATCATGGTGGCGGAGCATATGATTATGCAGATGCTGGCGCTGGTCAAGCGGCTGCCGGAGGTCAGCGCCATCGCCCAGGCCGCGGGCGACTGGGGCCGCCCTTCCCTGCGCACCGACGAGAATATCTTCGCCTACAACTGGTCGGGGCGGAGTGGCATCGGCGGCCTCTATGGGCAGACGGTGGGCATCCTGGGCTTTGGCGAGATCGGGGTAGAACTGGCTCGCCGGCTGCGCCCCTTTGCCCCGGCCCAGGTGCTTTACCATAAGCGACGGCGGCTCCCTGATGACGTGGAAGCGGCGCTGGGCGTCGTCTATGCCCAGCCGGAGGCCCTCATCGCCGCCTGTGATTTGCTCTGTGTGCTGCTGCCCTATTCACCGGCCACCGACCGGTCGCTGAATGCGGCGACCTTTGCGGCCATGAAACCGGGGACCTTCTTGGTCCACTGCGGCAGCGGCAGCGTGATTGACGAGGCCGCGCTGGCCGAGGCGCTGCGTCGCGGGCATCTGGCGGGCGCGGCGCTGGATACTTTTGAGTGGGAGCCGTTGCGCCCAGATAACCCACTGCTCGCGCTGGCGCGCGACCCGGCTGCCAACGTACTGCTCACTCCCCATACCGCGGCGGCGACCTTGCCAGGCGGCCGTGAGGGGGACTGGACCAATGTGCGCAGGGTGCTGGCCGGCGAGGAGCCGTTGAACCGGGTGGACAAGTAGCCTGCAGGCCGCGTAACCCTGTAGACCGTCTGATGGCAAGAGATCTAAGGGGCCAAGGTGGGTTGCCCTGCTTGTCGGCGTATTGGGCGCAGCGGCGACCATCATCGCGGCCTGGATCCAACGGTCGCCGGGAAAGCAGGCAGGCGAGAAAAAGCGAGCAGGGGAGAAGTAGGGTGAGCATCGAGATGAGAGGATCACCATGAAGATACCGGACAGGATGCAGGCGGATGAGGCCATGGTGGACGATCTGATCGCTTGGTTGCGGGGCGCCACCTGCGAGCGGGTGATGGACGAGGCGGCTCGGTATCTGGCTGCCGGCGTGGGCGAGGAGGCGCTGTGGGCGGCGTCGGTGTTGACTGCCGCCCACTACGTTAATAACCAGGCCCATAACCTGATGGGCTTTGTCTCCCATGCGATGGTCGGGGCCGAGGATGCCCGCCAACTGGCCCGCACCCAGCCCCCGCGCACCCGCTATTTGCTCTTGCTCCAGTCGCTGCACCAGACGGTGGCCGACCTGCACGACCCCTCCTTCAGCCCCTACCATCTGCTGCCCTTCTGGCCCATCCACGAAGCCGGCGACGAGGAAAGTATTGCCTGGCTGCGCCGGGATGTGCGTATGGGGGAATATAGCCGCGCCGACCATCGCTTCGTGGGGCTGGCCGAACGGCTGCCGCGGCTCGCGCTGGTGGACCTGTTGCTGGACATTGGGCTGGAGGGCATGGTCACCGACGACCATACGCTGATCTCGCCCGTCCTCTCGTTGGGCATGATGGAGCTGCTCGGCTGGGAGCGAGGCTTTGACCTGTTGCGCTGGGCCGTGCGCTACAGCGCCAGCTTCCCCATCAACTTTGCCCCTTATGACCGTAGCGTCGAGTATCTTCGCTTCTATGGTCTGGAGGCCGGCGCGCCCACAACCGCCTTTCAGCCGGAACGGGTGCAGCCCCTGAGTGGGCGTTTCTTGGCGGCAGACGCTGCGGCGCGGCCGGAGCTGGCGGCGCGGCTGCTGGCCGAGGAAGGCTGCTCGCCGGCCACGCTCGTCGCCGCCGCCTCACGCGCGGCCTGCGCCATGTATCTGATGGTGGAGCCGGTGCCCCACGCCGACTTCGACGCCATCAGCCGGGAGGTGGCGCCCATTCACATCGGCAACTGTCTGCGCCTGCTGGCGACAGCGCTGAACTACCTCACCCCGCGCACCCAAGCCCTGGCCGCGCTCCAGGCAGGCAGCGTGTTAGAGCGGGGGCCGACGGTGATCAGCCCCGACTTCCGTTTCGTGCCCTTTGAGCCGGCGCGTCCCTATCCCTACGCCGAAGATGTAGCGGCGCTGGCAAGCTATGGCGCGCCCGATCTGCTGGACTACCTGCGCGAGGTCATGCCCCACCACGACGGCCGCCGGGTCACCGCGGCCATCCGCGCCTACGCCGACCAAGGGGCCGCCGCCGAGCCGCTGATCGCCCTGCTCACCGAGCTGGCCTGCACCGACCACGGCACGCTCATGCACAACGTCAAGCACCTGAACTCAATGGTGATCGAGTTCCGGCGCGCGCCCGATCCCGACCGCTGGCTCTATTTGATGCAGGGGGCCAGGTTCCTCTCCTGGTATTGCGGGCTGACCACCGGCGCCTTCGAGCGGGCTGACGCCGCGCTTCGCGAGCATTATGCGGACTCCATCACATAGTCAAAGACTGCCGGGGCCGGCGCCACGCCCAGGCCCGGTCCCTCCGGCAAGTAGAAGTAGCCGGCCGCGCAGCGCAGGGTCCCTTCGATGAATTGCAGGTTGCGGTCAAAGATAGAGTGCTGGTATTCGTGCATGGCGAAGTTCGCCAGCGCCGCCGAGACCTGGAGGCTGGCCGCCTGGGCGATGCCGATGCCGATGGTGGCGTGGGGCATGACCCGGCAGTGAAAGGCCTGGGCCATCTGGCAGACCTGCCAGAACGCAGTGATGCCCATGTGGGCCATCTCCGGCTGGATGATGCTCATGCAGCGGCGGACAAAGCGGGGACGATACTCGTAGACCGTGCGCAGCTCTTCGCCAATGGCGACCGGCGTCTTGACGGCGCGTGCCACGCGCGCCTGCCCCTCCATATCCTCCGGCTGAACGGGCGCCTCGGCCACGGCCAGGTCATACGGCTCTAGTTGGCTGATCAGCTTGATGGCCTCCTGGTCAGTGTAGCGCCAGTGGAAGTCCACCAGGATTTGCGGGCCGGGACCCAGCGCCTCGCGCAGGGCGCGCATCTCGGCCAGCTCCCCTTCGTGGGCGACTGCGGCGGCAAACTTCACCGCCCGAAAGCCGCGATCCACCCACTCTTTCGCCAGCGCGGCCCGCTCGGCCAGCGTCGCCTTGGGCAGGCCGGAGACATAGACCGGCAGCCGGGTATGGCGCTGCGCGCCCAACAGCTTGCAGACGGGCAGGCCAACCAGCTTGCCGCGCAGGTCCCATAGGGCCATATCAACACCGGCGAGGGCATCCACATAGAAGCCGCCAAAGAAGCCGCGCACGCGCATCGCATTGTAGATGTCCTCGACAATCGCCAGGCCATCGTGGGGGTCCCGGCCCAGCACAAGCGGCGCCATCAGTTCCTCAATGATCGTCGCCGGCGCCCTGGGCGCGACCACGCCAAAGGATTCGCCCCAGCCAACCACGCCCCGCTCGGTGGTCAGCTTGACCAGCACCGAGTGGTCATGGACGCTGTAGAGGGTCTGGTTGCCGGGACGGACAAAGTAGCCGTGGGGGCTGACGGTAACGCCTGCCTCCAGGGGACCCAAATAGGGCGTCTCGCGCGGGATGCGCAGGGGGAAGACCTCCAGCGATGCGATACGGTCCATCTGAACTCTGTTTTCCCCTTCTCCGGTACTTGATGGTATAGTCAAAGCGTTTTTTGCTGGTAGGGAGGGCAGAAGACACAAAAACTGATCCTGTCCACCGTCATTGCCCCAGACAGCCAAGCTAGACGTTGACCCATGAATGATCGCCAAGCCTTCTCCACCGCGCAGCGCCGGCTTTGGCCCCGCTCTGCGCTTGCTGCCGCGACTGCCGGCGCGCCGGTCGCCCCCTGGGATACACGCGCCATTCTCATCGGCTTGATGGTGCCGATGGGCATGACGGTCCTCAATCTCTCGATGTTTGGGGTGGCGCTTCCCTTTATCCGCGACAGCTTCCGGGCCGAGGCCGACATCATGGCCTGGCTGGTGACAGCCTACACGCTGCCCTTTGTCCTCTTTATGCCGCTCTATGGGCGGCTGGGCGACGGGTTGGGCAAGCGGCGGCTCTTCAGCATCGGCATCATCCTCTTTTTCGCCGGCGCCTGTATCTGCCTGCTTGCACAAAGCATGGGGCAGTTGATCTTGGGGCGGATGCTCCAGGGCATCGGCACTGCGGGCGTCAATCCTCTCTGTATCGCCATCATCTCCGAGTTGTTCCCCGACACCGAGCGAGGCCGGGCGCTGGGCACCTGGTCCTCCACCGGCCCGGCCACCAGTATGATCGCGCCCTTTCTCGGCGGCTTTCTGGTGGACCAATGGGGCTGGCACAGTATCTTTCTGGCCGGGCTGATCGCCTCGCTGGCCGCGCTTTACGTAGTGCGCGGGCGAGTGCCCAAGCTGGCGCCGGCCCCGCAGCCGGGCTTTCTGCGCCGCTTCGACTGGACCGGCATGGCGCTCCTCAGCGGCGCTATCGTCGGTCTGGTCGGCTATCTCTCCAGCCGTTCACTCACCGGTGTGGAGCCGCTGCGCGACTGGCGGCTGGCCGGGGTGACGCTGCTGCTTACCGTCGCCTTTCTGCTCTGGGAGCGGCGCTCGGCTTATCCGCTGGTCCCGTTGGGTCTCTTCCGGCTGGGCCAGTTTAGCCGCGCCTCGCTGGCCGCCGGTGTGCGCATGGTGCTGATGAGCACCGAGAGCTTTCTGATCCCGCTCTACCTGGCCGATGTCTACGACTTGAACGCGGCGACGGTAGGCTTGTTGCTGACGCTCCAGGCGGGCGCGCTGCTGACCACGGTGCGTATGGGCGGGCGGCTGGCCGATAGCTGGAGCCGGCGCTGGCCGGTGCTCATCGGCTTTACCGTCCAGGTCGGCGTGATGGTTTACTTTGCCAATCTGCCGGCGGGTGCGCCGCTCTGGAGCGCCGGGGCGGGTCTTATCGCCCACGGGCTGGCGGCGGGGCTGTCGCTGGCTGTCCTCCATCGGGTAGCGATGGACCCGGTGCCCGCCGAGATGGCGGGCGCGGCCGCCGGGCTGTACAGCATGGCCCGCTTTTTCGGCAGCATCATCGGTGCAACCCTCGGCGGCGTTGTGCTGACCCAGGCGCTGGCCGAGCAGAGCCAGGTCATTGACGCCTATCACATCGGCTTCTGGTTCGTCGCCGCCCTCGGCGCGCTCGGCATCCTCGCCGTAGCAGGTTTCAAAGACCAGAGAGAATAAACCGCAAAGGGCGGTTAGATATGCTGCTCTTCTGGATCAAGGGGGAGGCGGACGGGCGCGCCGCCCTGTTGGGAGGAGAGGCGGATTGCCAGGATGATCTCCTGGTCGAGGCGCGCTTGGGCCGCGCCGTAAGTCGGCTCGCCGCCGCTGCGCACGGCCTGCACCAGGCTGATCAGGCAACCCGCCACGCCGATCTCGTCGTCATGCCACTGGACGCCGTGCCCCTGGCGGGCCGGCCGGAAGGGATTCTCCCAGCGCACAATCGGTTGCGCCGGGTCGCCGGTATGGGCCACCATCGCGACCAGCGCGCCGCCGTCCACCCGCTCCCACCGCCGC
>DATLZJ010000619.1:0-7627 GCA_035574055.1 Caldilineaceae bacterium | reverse complement strand
CCCCAACAACGCCACGCTGACCGCGGTACTGCACCTCTACCGCACGGCCTTCCGCAACCTTTACTTTGGCTATGCCTCGGCGCAAGCGTGGCTGCTTTTTTTAGTCGTTCTGGTCTTTGTGCTGGTTGCGCTTCGCAGCGCATCCTCCTGGGTCCATTATGAACGTGTTTAGCCGGAAAGGCTAACCGGAAAAGGGGATAGTGCCCATGGCTGTCCTTGCTCGCAGCGACCGCTTCCGCGGTAGCAATCTATCAGAATTGGTCACGCGCATTTTCCTCTACATTGCCGTCTTTCTCGGCGCAGTGATCTTCGCCATGCCCTTCTACTGGATGATCCGCACGGCCGTCATGCCTCGCTACCAAGTCTATATCTTCCCGCCGGTGTGGATTCCCGACTACCTGGTCTGGTCCAACTTCGCCAACCCGTTCAAAGTCTTTCCCTTTGAGCGGTGGTTTCTGAACAGCGCGTTGGTCGCCGGGCTGTCGGCGGTGGGCACCGCGCTCTCGGCCGCCATGGTGGGCTTCAGCTTCGCGCGCCTGCGCTTTCCCGGCCGCGACTTCCTCTTCCTGGTCGTGCTGGCGACCATGATCTTGCCCCAACATGTGGTGCTCATCCCCAGCTACCTGCTCTTTACCTGGCTGGGCTGGGTGGACACCTTCCTGCCGTTGATCGTCCCCAATTGGTTTGCGCCGGCGTTCTTCGTCTTTCTCATGCGCCAGTTCTTCATGACCATCCCCAAAGAATATGACGATTCCGCCTATATTGACGGCTGCAATCCCTGGAGCCTCTTTTGGCGGATTCACCTTCCTTTGAGCATGGCGGCGATTGGCGTCGTGGTGATCTTTCAGATCACCTTCCAGTGGAACGACTTTCTACATCCCCTGATCTACATCCATAAAGTCAACAATTTCACCGTGGCCTTGGGGCTACGTCTCTTCCAGGGACAAATGTCCAACCAACTCCAAGACCTGATGGCGGCGTCGCTTTTGGCGATCCTGCCGACCCTGATCGTCTTCTTCTTTGCCCAGCGCTACTTTGTCCAGGGCATTGTTGTCTCCGGCGTCAAGGGCTAAACACGTTAAGCCCGAAGGCTACAAACCCACCATCCACCGTCGCGAACATTCTCGCGAGCAGCGCCATAGAGAGCCTATCCTACGACTATGAAAGTGATCCAGGTCGGAATCGGCGGCATGGGCAACGCCTGGTTACGGGCAGTGCTCGAGTCGCCCAATGTCGAGTTTGCCGGATTCGTGGAGGTCAGCGACGCCATCGCCGCGGCCCAGGTCGAACGTTACCATCTGGACGGCAGCCGCATCTACCGCACACTCTCAGAAGCCTTGGCCGCGGTGGACGCGGACGCCGTGATCAACGTCACGCCCCCCCAGTTCCATAAAGAAGTCTCCCTCACCGCGTTGGAGGCCGGGCTGCCGGTGCTCTCTGAAAAACCCCTGGCCGACACCTTTGACGCGGCCCTAGCAATTGTGGAGAAGTCCAACCAGACAGGATTGCTCCACATGGTCGCCCAAAACCGCCGTTACATGGTGGATACCCAAACGCTCAAGCAAGCGTTGGCGACGCCGGAGCTTGGCCCCATCGGCGCAGCCACGGTGGGCTTCTTCCGCGGCCCTCATTTCGGCGGCTTTCGCGAAGAGATGCCCTACCCGCTGATCATTGACATGTCCATCCACCACTTTGACCTGATGCGCTTTTTCCTGGAACGGGACCCGGTCTCGGTCTTTGGACGAAGCTGGAACCCGCCCTGGTCCTGGTACAAGGGGGATGCCTCGGCAGCCGTCACCCTGGAGTTCGAGGGCGGTATCTACATCACCTACAGCGCGTCCTGGTGTTCCCAAGCGCGTGACACAAGCTGGAACGCAGACTGGCGCTTTGAGTGCGCCAACGGGGTGGTGGTCATGCAAGATGAGCAAGTCTATACTCAACTGACCGGCCAGGAGCCGGTGCTGGTGACGCCCGCCTCGCCGCCGCGCACGGGCCAGGCCTATCTGCTCCAGGAGTTCTACGAGGCTGTGACTACCGGCAAACCGCCGGCGACGACCTGTCAGGACAATCTCAAATCCTTGGCGATTGTCTTTGACGTGGTAAAATCATTTGAGACGGGCGAAGTGGTCAAAAGCTCGGCCTGAACCGTACTCCGCCTATGCGCACAACCATATCCCTATCTACTCCATCCGTAACGGAGCCAAATCGCTGAACTATGTAGCGAAGCCCGGATAACCGAACCCGGATAACCGAACCCGAATAATTAAAGAGGAGTGTGTGTCATGGCACGACCTGTCACCTTGTTTACCGGCCAGTGGGCGGATCTGCCCCTGGCGACGCTGGCGCAGAAGGTCAGCAGTTGGGGCTTTGATGGGCTGGAGCTGGCCTGTTGGGGCGATCATTTTGAGGTGGATAAGGCGCTGGAGAATGACCGCTATGTGCGCGAGAAGCGGGACCTGTTGGAGCAGCACAATCTCAAGTGCTGGGCCATCAGCAATCATCTGGTAGGCCAATGCGTCTGTGACCCGATTGACAACCGTCACAAGAGCATTTTGCCCCCCCGCATCTGGGGCGACGGCGACCCCGAAGGCGTGCGCCAGCGCGCCGCCGAGGAGATGAAGAACACCGCGCGGGCGGCCAAGCTCTTGGGCGTGAATGTCGTCAACGGCTTCACCGGCTCCAGCGTCTGGGCCAAGCTCTACTTCTTCCCGCCGACCAGCCAGGAGGACATTGACACAGGCTACAAGGACTTCGCCGACCGCTGGGGCCCCATCTTCGATGTCTTCCAGGAGCAGGGGGTGAAATTCGGGCTGGAGGTCCACCCGACCGAGATCGCCTATGACATCATCACCATGCACCGCGCCTTGGAGGCGGTGAACCATCACCCGGCCTTTGGCTGCAACTTCGACCCCAGCCATTTGATCCACCAGTTTATTGACCCGGCCATCTTTATCAACGAGTTCGCCGACCGCATCTTCCATGTCCACATCAAGGACTCGCGGGTGCAACTGAATGGGCGCAACAGCATCCTCTCGTCGCACCTGAGCTTTGGCGACCCGCGCCGCGGCTGGGATTTCGTCTCGCCCGGCCACGGCGATGTCAAGCTGGACCCCATCGTGCGGGCGCTCAACCGCATCGGCTACCAGGGGCCGCTCTCCATCGAATGGGAAGACAGCGGCATGGACCGGGAGTTCGGCGCGCAGGAGGCGCTGGGCGTGGTGCGCAAGGCGGATTTTGCGCCCTCCGCCGTGGCCTTCGACGCCGCATTTGCCAAGCAGTAAGGGGCGGGATCAGCACGACAACCTGCGCCATCCAGTCAAGGAAGCATCCCAATCAATGGGGAATCCCAATCAATGAGGAGTCCCAATCAATGAGGAGTCAAGGCGATGAGTGAAGGATCCGGTTTCACCTCCATGGCCGATGCCCGCGCCGCCGGCGAAGCGCCGCCGATCGGCGTCGGCATGTTGGGCTATGCCTTCATGGGCAAGGCCCACAGCAATGCCTTCCATAAGATTCCCTACATGATGTACCCGCCGCCTGCCATTCCGGTCTTGGTGGCTATCGCCGGGCGCAACGCGGATGCCGTCAAAGAGGCGCAGCGCCGCTATGGCTACAAGCGCGCCTATACCGACTGGCGCCAGTTGATCGAAGACCCCGAAGTTCAGCTCTTCGACAACGGCGGCCCCAACGACGCCCACGCCGAACCGTCCATCGCCGCGGCGCAGGCCGGCAAGCATGTCCTCTGTGAAAAGCCGTTGGGCCGCACCGCCGAGGAGTCTAAGCAGATGTGGGAGGCGGTACAGAAGGCAGGCGTCAAACATATGGTTGCCTTCAACTACCGCTTTGTGCCAGCCATCCGCCAGATTCGCAAGCTGGTCGAGAGTGGCGCGCTGGGCAAAATCTATCACTTCCGCGCGGTCTACCTGCAAGAGTGGATCATGCCCCACTACAACACGCCGCTCATCTGGCGCTTGCAGAAGTCCGCGGCAGGCAGCGGCGCGCTGGGCGATCTGGGCGCGCATATCATTGACCTGGGGCGTTACCTGGTGGGCGAGATCAGCAGCGTCAGCGCCATGACCAAGACCTTTATCACCGAGCGTCCCAAGCTGGACGGCAGCGGCATGGGCCAGGTGGATGTGGACGACGCCTTTGCCGCCGTGGTCGAGTTCGAGAACGGCGCGCTGGGCACACTGGAAGCGACCCGCTTCGCCGCCGGGCGTAAGAACGGCCAGGTGATCGAGATCAACGCCGAGCGGGCCAGCATCCGCTTCAATCTGGAACGCCTGAACGAGCTGGAGGTCTATTGGATTGACGACGAGCCGAAGGAGACCCGCGGCTTCCACAATGTGCTGGTCTCGGAGCCGTACCATCCCTGGTGGGAGAATTGGTGGCCCCAGGGCCATATGATCGGCTGGGAACACTCGTTCGTGCATGAGATCACCCACCTGCTGGATTGCATCGTCAACGATAAGCCGGTCGCGCCCATCGGCGCCGATTTCGAGGACGGCTACCGGGCTGCCGTGGTCTGTGACGCGGTGCTGGAATCGGCGCAAAGCAAGCGCCAGGTGGACTGCAAGTATTAGGAGTATAAAAGCGGACGGGCGGGTGCGCCACTGCTCCTTCTGCGGCGCACCCGCTTACTGCTCCGCTGCGCTACCTCTCATGAGTAGGCATCTTGTAGGTGCGGCAGGATGCCGCACAGGGTTGCCTGGCCCAAAACATGCATGCCACAGTTGGCGCCGGATGCCACAGTGACGGCGCCAGTGAGTTTGTATGGGGTGGACTGCCATGCGGCATCGCGCACACCTGCTGCTCCTATACCTGGCTGTCCTGCTGGCGGCCTGCGGCCCCCGCACGCCGGTGCGTCCATCCTCCAGCCAGGCAGCGGATACGCCGCCCACCTCTGCGCCCACACCGGACTTAAGCCAGGTTGACCCGGCTGCCGTGGCGGCCCAACTCACGCCGGCCGCAAATCTGGCCGACGCCGCGGCCCAGATGGCCGGCGCCCTGGCTGTGGACGAGGGGCAGGTACGTGTGCGCGTGCAAGGGACGGGCTGCACCCTCTGTAGCATGGAGGAAAATCAAGCCAATGCTACCGTGGCCGGTCTCACCGTGGCCGATGCGACCGCGATCCTTCAACCCGGCGCGATGCTATGGCTCTTCGTCGGCCAACTGACCTGCACCTATTCCTTCGACGGGGCATCCTACTCGCCCAAGTCCTGCCAACTTGCCCCGCTGTAGGTTGAACCGTCGAATCTAAAACGCTACCCAGAAAGGGGCATCCGATGAAGGTGGGCGTCTTTGCGGTTATGTTTGGCGCAATGCGCTTTGAGGCGGCCCTGGATTACATTGAATCGGTCGGCGTCGAGGCGGTCGAGATCGGCTGCGGCGGCTATGTCGGCGATGCTCATTGTAAGCCGGCCCTGCTCCTGAATGACGCCGACGCCACCGCGGCCTTCAAACAGGCGGTCGCCAACCGGGGGCTGACCATCAGCGCGCTCAGCGCCCACGCCAATCCCCTCCACCCCAAGCCAGAGATCGGCGAGGCCCATCGTACCTATGTCACCAATGCCATCCTCATGGCCGAGAAGCTGGGGGTGGATACAGTCGTCACCTTCTCCGGCTGTCCCGGCGGCGGCCCCGGCGATATGACGCCCAACTGGGTCACTTGTCCCTGGCCCAACGACTTTACCGAGACGGTCCAGTGGCAGTGGAATGAGGTGATGCTGCCCTACTGGGAGAAGACGGCCCGCTTTGCCGCCGACCGGGGCGTGCGGCTGGCGATTGAGATGCATCCCGGTTTTTGTGTGTACAATGTGGCGACCCTACTGGCCCTGCGCGAGGCCATCGGCCCCACCATCGGCGCCAATTTCGACCCCAGCCACCTCTTCTGGCAAGGGGTAGACCTGCCCTTCGCCATCCGGGCGCTGGGCGACGCCATCTTCCATTTCCACGCCAAAGACACCAAGATTGACCCGGTCAACGCCTCGGTCAACGGCGTGCTGGACACCACCTCTTACCGGCAGTTTACCAAGCGGAGCTGGATTTTCCGCACAGTGGGCTACGGCCACGGCGAGGAGGTCTGGCGCGAGATCATCAGCAATCTGCGGCTGGTGGGCTACGACGGCGCGCTTTCGATTGAGCACGAAGATGGGCTGATGTCGGGACGAGAAGGCTTTGAAAAGGCGGTCAGCTTCCTGCGCGGCCTGGTCATGCGCGAACAGCCCGGCGCGGTACACTGGGCGTAGCAGAGAGGCAAACCGCAAGGGCGCCAAGAGCGCAAAGGAGGAGAAAAGACTGCTAGCTGCTGGCTCCCAGAACCGTGGATGGCGCCTCTCTGGGCTACCAGCCTACTTTCAGTCCAAGGCTGTCCCCTCCACGTCACCTGGCAGCAGTCGCCAGTCCACCGCGGTGGACTGGCGCTTTGAGCCTGGACTTTTAGGCCAAGGCTCAGATTGCTGGAGCGATCTATGGACATCCTCTATGTACATCCGGCCAAACAGGAGGTGGACGCGCGCTATGACAAGTATGTCTCCTGCGCGCCCTACCCCTTTATCCCGGTCGGCGTCGTCGGGCTGGTCAACCTGCTACGCAGCGAGGGCTGGTCGGTCCAGGGGCTAAATTTGCCGATGGAGCTGACGAGGCAGCCGGGGTTCGACTTCCGCGGCTGGTTAGCAGCCCAAGCTCCCCCCAAAATGGTCATGGTGGACCTGCACTGGTATGAGCATTCCTTTGGCGCGCTGGAGGTGGCGCGGGCCGTCAAAACTGTCTGGCCCCAGGTCAAGCTCGTCATCGGCGGGCTGACCACCACCTTCTTTGCCGAGGAGATCCTTACCCACTTTCGCGACGTGGACTTTGCCATCCGCGGCGACGCCGAGGAGCCGCTGCGCCACTTGGCGCGGGTTGTCTGCGGCGGGCGCGGGGACCTGGCAGAGACGCCCAATCTGCTCTATCGCGAGGGGACGGCCATACGCCAGACCACGCGCAGCTACTTCGCCCGTTCCGAAGACCTGGACGCGCTCGACTTTGTGACCACCGACTGGCTCCACCACGCAGCCAGCTACGCCGCCATCCAATATTCCGGCGCGGGCCGCATCCAGCTTCACGACCCCAAGCTGCAAGGCCACTGGCTGACCATCGGTCGCGGCTGCGTCTTCAACTGCATCTATTGCGGCGGGGGCAAACATTCCCACCAGGAACTGGCCGGACGCACCGGCTATGTCGTCCGCTCCCCTGAAAAGGTGGCGGCGGATGTGGAGCGGCTGGCCGCGCAGGGTCGCCAGCAGGTGGCGCTCTCGCTGGACCCGGCGACCTTCAAACCCGACTGGTGGCAGACGTTCTTTCAACAACTGCGCGCGCGCCAGGTCCGGATCGGCATCTACAATGAGTTTTTCCAGCTCCCCTCCAAGGAGTTTATTGACGCCCTGGGCGAAACAGCCGACCTGCGCCACACCGAGGTCGCCATCTCGCCCCTCTCCGGTGACGAGGAGGTGCGCCGGCGCAACGGCAAGTTCTACTCCAACGAGCGCTTCCTGCGCATGTTGGAGACACTGCGCGAGTACCAGGTGCCCATTTTTGTCTACTTCTCGCTCAACCTGCCGGGCGAGACCTTCCAGACCTTCAAGCG
>DATLZJ010000618.1:0-6248 GCA_035574055.1 Caldilineaceae bacterium | reverse complement strand
CCGCCATTGACCAGACCATCTGCCGTCGCCTCGTATTCTTGCCTCGTATTATGGTGGGTTGATGGTGGGTATCGTGGTAAGGATTGGACTCAGCCGGGTCAAGAGCGGCCTCAGCCCAGGGGACTGCGCGCCGGCGCGATGACCGGAATGGCGGCAGTGGCATCGGGCCGGGGCAGGGCGCTGCCGTCATCCACCGGCGCGCCTTGGATATTCAGCTCGGCCCGCAACAGCACGCCCTCATCCATATAGATGCTGTTGACATGCAGCGCGCCGTAGACCTGGCTGCCTTCCAGCAGCTCCACCCGGTCGGCCCGGATAACGCCGTGGAAGATGCCGCGAATGCTGACGGTCTTTGCCGTAATGTCGCACTGGGCGCGCGCGGTTTCGGTCAGGATCACATTGGCTGGCGTCTCGATGCGCCCGCCATCCACCGCGCCGTCCACGCGGATGCTGGCGTCACAGCGCAGCTCCCCGGCAAACGAAGCGCGCGGGCCGATGATCACCTCGATGGCGTCTGCTTCAGGTTTATGTGTTCTCCCAAATCCCAAAGGTCTCATCATTCGCTCCTCCTTGTCCCTTCCAGACTCGTTCCTGACGCCTACCATGCGCAGTCTCGCAGACGCGGCGCTAGCGCTGCCAGCGCCGCGCACACTCCGGTCAGCAACGGCGTGCAGCCAGATGCCGCACCTACGCGATGGCTAGAATCGTGGCAGCACCGTAGGTGCGCTATCCTAGCGCACGTCTTCGCCGGGCGCGCATAGACACGCCTGGTAGACGCCCAACGCCGCGCCTGTAATAGAGTCCCTTCCGCCAAGGCATCCTGCCTATGTGCAGCCAACTTAATTGCAGACAGCCTGTTAGAGATAGCGTCTGCATTAAGAAAGCACCAGCCGCTCAGAAATGCTGGCGCCCTTATAGATGCGCAGAATAATATCGGCCAGCAGCGGCGCGATGGAGAGCACCTCCACCTTGGCGTGGCGCTTCTCCGGCGGGACGGGGATGGTGTTGGTCACCACCAGCTTGGCAATGCGATCATCTGCCTCCAGCCGTTGCAGCGCCGTGGGCAACAGCACCGGATGGGTGACGGCAAAATAGGCTTGCCCGGACGCGCCCTTCTCGTACAGGGCATCTACCTGCTTGAGCACGCTGCCGCCCGCCATAATGTCATCAATGATGATTGGCCGCCGCCCCTGAATCTGGCCGACAACATGGGTGGTCTCGGCGGCGCTGAAGCTGGTGCGCCGCTTGTGCATCACCACCAGCGGCAAGTTCAATATCTCGGCGTATTTGCCTGCCATGCTGGCGCGGCCTACGTCGGGGCTGACAATGGCTGCATCCTCGAACTCCGGACGCCGGAAGTAATCGGCCAGTAGCGGCAGCGCGCTCAATGGGTCCACCGGAATGTTGAAAAAGCCCTGGATGGCCCGGCTGTGGATGTCCACAAAGATCACCCGGCGAGCGCCCTGGCTCTCCAGCATATTGGCGACGACGCGCGCGCTGATGGCCTCCCGCCCTTGCGCCATGCGCTCCTGGCGGGCATAGGGGTAATAGGGGATGACCACGCTGACGCTGTGGGCGCTGGCCCGGCGAAAGGCATCCAGATAGAGCAGCAGCTCCATCAGGTTATCGTTGACGGGCGCGGAACAGGGCTGGACTATAAAGATATCCTGGTCGCGCACCACCTCGTCCAGCATGACGTGAATCTCGCTGTCGGGCAGATGGCGCGTGGTGGCGCGGCCCAGCTCCACCTGCAAAATCTCGGCGATCTCGCGCGCCAACTCAGGGTGGGCAGAACCGGTAAAGATACGGAGTGGGTGGTAAGATTCAGGCATCGTGTCACAGCCTCCCGCCAGAGCCTGAGCGACAAATCTATGTTAACATAGGATGGAATGGCCTGAAAGAATGAGATCCGGCGAAGATAGGTCGGAAGGGGATGGAGATATGCGGAAATTGCTGGTCGCGACCCACAACCAGGGGAAAATTCGCGAGTACCAGGCGCTGTTGGCAGACCTGCCGCTCACGGTGACTTCACTCAAGGACGAGGGCGTCACCCTTGACGTGGAAGAGACGGGCGCGACCTTCGCCGAAAATGCCATCCTCAAGGCGCGCAGCTACGCCGCCTTGACCGGTCTTTGGACCTGGTCCGATGACAGCGGCCTAGAGGTGGATGGGCTGAACGGGCGGCCCGGCGTCTATTCGGCTCGCTATGGCGGGCCGGGACTCACGGACCAGGAGCGCTACCGGCGCGTGTTAACGGAGCTGGCGGCGACGCCCCGCGAACGCTGGCGCGCGCGCTTCCGCTGTGTGGTCGCGATTGCGCTGCCGGGGGGCCAGGTCTACACCACCGAAGGAACACTCGAAGGGCAGATCACCGATTCGCCGCGCGGCGAGCATGGCTTTGGGTACGACCCGATTTTCTACCTGCCGGCGCTGGGTGCAACGCTGGCCGAACTGCCGCCCGAACTCAAAAACCGGATCAGCCACCGCGGCCAAGCCACGCGCGCCGCCAAGGAGCTATTGCACCGGCTGCTGGCCGGGCAACCGGCAAATCGGGCCTCAACAGAATAAGCGATACGGGCGGCGCACATGCGCCAGCGTAGACAACATTGCGCGATCACCCGTATCTATCGGTTCTGTGGCTCGTATATACTTTAAGAGCCTAACAGTACGCTTCGATTCCCCTCTCCTCACCCCCCAAGAGGAAACCCCCCAAGAGGAAGCAGCCGAAACTAGGCCGGAATATTTCCCTCTCCTGTTGACCCTTGTGCTGTCAGTCGCTCATGTGCTCTGGTTCACATTGCCGTTTTCCATGGAGGAATTCAATGATTACCAGCGGCGTGATGTTCTGGAAGCTCCGGAAGAAGACGATTTTAGTACGCGTGGTCTGGTTCCTCATCCCGCTGCTGATTGTGACCCTGTTCACGGCAGCTTCCCCGGCTACCCTGACCACAGTCCGTGCCTACTACGCCAGCCAAATGCTGCTCCCCGCTAGTCTAACGTCAACGACGCTGTTCCTGGTCCAGACAGTGAACACGGCGGCCTTTTCACCCCCAAGCCCCGATCCGTCCGGCATCACCTACATCCCTACAACCGGCCCCCTCTGGATCAGTGATGGGGAGGTCGAAGAAATGCCCGCGCTCTTTGAAGACGCCAACCTCTTTGGCGTCACCCTCAGTGGCGACCTCAGCGCAACCGGCTCCACGCTTGCATCCTCGCCTCCGTTTTCTTTTGAGCCAACGGACCTTGCCTATAATCCGCACAATGGGTACATGTTCTACTCGGATGATGTTCAGAAGAAAATCTTTGAAGTGGCCCCAGGCGACGATGGCCGCCACGGCACGGCTGATGATCGTGTCGTCACTTCCTTTTCGACGACTGCTTTCGGGGCTTCGGACCCAGAAGGGCTGGCGTATGATGCCGACTCCGGCGATCTCTTTATCGCGGATGCCACCAACACCGAAGTCTATCGGGTGGACCCCGGCGCCAACGGGATCTTCGATGGCGTGCCGGATATTGGAGGGGATGACATCGTTGTAACCCACTTTGATACCGCCGCAATCGGCATCATTTACCCCCAGGGCATTGACTTCGATGCCGCTAGTAGCAATCTCGTTTTGGTGGGCAAAGATCCTGCGCATATCTATGAGGTGACCACGTCGGGGAGTTTGGTGCGTACCTTTGATATTGCGGTGCCCGGCGCCAGACAACTGGCGGGGGTGGTCCTGGCGCCGGGGAGTCTCAATCCGGCCATCACCAGCTACTATGTCGTGGATCGGGGCGTTGATAATAACTATGACCCCAACGAGAACGACGGCAGGCTGTATGAGTTTACTCTCGATCCGGATGCGCCTACGGCGACGCCATTGCCCACAAGCACACCGCCCCCGCCCACCAACACACCGACGAACACGCCCACGAATGCACCGACGAACACGCCCACCAACACACCAACGAACACGCCTACCAACACACCGGCGCCGGCAAGCGACACCGCCACCCCCACGGTCACTCCCACCGTCACCCCTACACTGATGCCAGGGGCCACGCCAACGCCCGTCCCGACAGTACACCCTGGTGACATCCACGAGCTTTACCTGCCGAAGGTGGGTGGGTAAGCGGGCGTCGCGATCAGTTGAAAGGGGTTCCGTTAGCCGGCGCGCTCCACGAGGGTGAGAGCGCGCCGGCTGATGGCGCGCGGCAGGCGCGCGCCGTGAAATGAGTCTTATCGTGAACGCCAAAAGAGACGCGTACAGCCAATCGTAGGTGCGGTCTCCTTACCGCACACTCTATCTAGGCATCGAGGTCACTGGGCAGCTCCACTTGGCCCTCGGCGACTTCTGCCAGGGCGAAGATGTGCCAGGTCTCCCACCAGATGAAGCAGGGAGCCGCCGACGCAACCGGCGGCTCCCTGCTCTGCTGGGTGCGTCTGGAGTGTGCACGGTCGCCGGCCAGCTAGGCAAGCAGGTTGCACAACCGCATTATCTCGTGGAGACCGACCGCAACCAGAAAGCGCGCCGGCGGCGCAGTCGAATCTCCTATGACCTCCTACGAGACATAAGAGGGTAGTACGCTGAGGGATGCGGAAGAGCATGTGCGTTTTTGGTATATTGCATACTCTACCTAGCTGTGGTATATTGTATTTTATAGCCCCTTGCTGATCGCTGGCTGTTTCATCATTTTGCCCGTTTCGGCCATTGTCCACAGTAACCTACTCTCGTGAGTGACCTGCTATGGTGAGGATCGAGCACCATCCTCTCAACCGGCGAGTGTACCAACGCCTGCAAGCGATGTTATTGCACGGCGACCTCCCCCCTGGCACACAACTGGACGAGCGCGAGCTGGCCGAGCAGCTAGGCGTCAGCCGCACCCCCCTCCGCGAAGCCATCGTCCATCTGGTGCGCGAAGGGATGGTGGAGCACCGCCCCTACCGCGGCAACTTCGTCCGCACATTCACCCCAAAACAGGTCAATGACCTTTACCAGGTACGCATGGCCCTCGAATCGCTGGCCGTGCGGCTGGCGGTGCCGAAGCTCTCCGACGAAGACCTGGACCACATCGGCGCAATCCTGGATGAGATTCATCAGGCGCTGGCGCAAGGCGATCTGGACGGGTATAGCCATGCAGACCGCCGCTTTCATGAATTTATCGCCCATTGCACCGGCAACGAATTCCTCATTGACTCGCTGAATCGTCTGAGCGCGCAGATTCAGATGGTGCGTGCGTTTGCCAACCGCGATCCAGAGGTGGTCACGCGCACGGCGCAGGAGCGCCCCCTCATTTGGGCGGCGCTTAAGGCGCGCGACGCCAATGCTGCGGCGCGGCTGATGGAAGAACATATAGATGGTGTGCGCAAGTCCGTGATCGCCCAGATGACATAGCTCGCCAACCTATCAACGCCAAAACCTTCAATCGTTCCCGGCAGCTCCCCGGCATCGTTCCGCCGAGAACGGTCGAATCCTCCATCCTGCAGATCGTTTGATCGGCAGCAGCCAACCATAGGGAGAACGCATGAAGCAACACCGGATTGCTGTCATCGGCTGCGGCGTGGTCTCCACCATGCACTTCGACGGCTATGTGGCGCACCCCGACCGGCTGCACATTGCCGCCGCCTGTGATCTCGACATGGCGCGCGTGCAGCAAGCACAGCAGAAATATGCCTTTGCCCAGGGCTTTGACTCCCTCGCCGCGATGATCGAGCAGGCCGATTGGGAGATCGGGGTCGTCTGTACCCCCACCCCGGTTCGCTACGCGGTCGTCAAAGCCTTAGCCGAGGCCGGCAAGCACATCTATGTAGAGAAGCCCCTGGCCGATAGCTATGCTGAGGCCGAGGCGATGGTCCACCTGGCCGAGGCGGCGGGCGTCACCCTCGCCGTAGACCAGAACTTTCGCTACCACTATCCATTCGACCATGCGCGCCGGCTGGTACAGGAAGGCAAAATCGGCCAGGTGGTCAGCATTGTTCACCAGGAGCTAACCTTTCGGCAGGACCGCGGCTGGCGCCTGGAGATGCCGCGCCATGCGCTCTCGGTCATGGGCGTCCACTGGTTCGATGGCTTTCGCTGGATTGTGCAGGATGCGCCGAAGTCCATTTCCTGCCATACCCGCTCCTCACCGGCCATCCACTGTGCGGGCGAGACCGACGCCATCACCCAGCTCGTCTTTCAGAACGGCGTCATGGTCTCCTATGTACAGAGCTTTTCATCGCCCTTCCGGCGCTCCGAGACAGTGGTGATCGGCGACGAAGGCGC
>DATLZJ010000617.1:0-5493 GCA_035574055.1 Caldilineaceae bacterium | reverse complement strand
CCAACAGCCGGAGGGGGCAACCATCGGCGAGAGCGGGGCGCGCCTGGCGCCGGGCGTCGCCCTGGCGGCGCGCAGCGCCGGCGAGGAGGTGGGCGACTTTGCCCATATTGCCGTCAACGGTTTGGAGGTTGCCCCCAACAGCCGTGGCTACAATTTGGCTGCCCTGACGCCGGATGGAGAGCTGCTGGACGCCGCCGTCTTTGACACCCTCCTGCCCGGCGAGGCGGAGCGGCTGGCGACCTGGGTGGCGGCGCTGCCGGTGGATACCATCGTCGCGGGGGCCGTGGCCGACGAGGCCAGCCTGAATTTGACCGAGGAAGCGGTCAACGCGCTGCACAGCCTAGGTGTGAGCGGCGACCTGCGCGGCAGGTTCCGCTGGAGTCACGCCTTCATCGGTGTGAAGGGTGCGGCGCCCGGCTCCGCCCTGGAAGCCTTGGCGCTGGTCCAGCCGGCGACGGTCTTTGCCGGCCTGCCGGTGGACGCGCCCCAGGTCACCGGCGCCATCCACCGGCTCGAGGTGATCCCCGCGCCCTGAGCGGCAAGACAAAAGACGCTGCGCTACGTCGCATGGGGCGTAGCGCAGCGATGCGCAAGCAATGATCTCAAGCAATGATCTGTGGAGGCGGGACTTACTCGGCGGCCAGCCGCTGTTGTACCAACTCTTGGGCCAGCTTTGGATTGGCCCGGCTTTGGGTCTCACGCATGACCTGGCCGACAAAGAAGCCGAGCAGGCCAGTCTTGCCGCTGCGATATTGGGCGGCTTTTTCCGGGTTGGCCTCCACCACACGCGCCACCACCGGCGCCAGCGCAGCCGGGTCGTTGATCTGGGCCAGCCCGCGTTCGGCCACGAGCTGGCGCGGGTCTGCGCCTGTCTTGACCATCTCGGCAAAGACCTCCTTGCCCAGGGTGGCGGAGATGGTCTCGCCGTCTACCAGCGCCACCAGCGCGCCGAGCTGTGCGCCGCTGATGGGCAGGTCGGTGACGGGCGCCTCCTTGGCCGCGCGCAGCACTTCGTTGACGACCCAGTTCGCGACGCTCTTGGGGTTGTTGTAGACCGCCAGCGCCTGCTCAAAGAAGCGGGCCAGCGCCAGGTCGCCGGTCAGCACATCGGCGTCCTCGAAGGGTAGCCCTAGCTCCTCGGTGTAGCGCGCCAGCCGCGTCGCCAGCTCCGGCGTTGCGGCGCGCAGGGCATCGCGCGCCTCGGTGCGGCTGCGCCGTCCCTCTGCCGGCTCGGTCGCCGGGGTAGGGGCAGGGCGCTCAGGCGCGGCTTGCGCCGGGACTGCCTTGGGCTGGACTGTCTTGGCCCAAGAGTCGCGCAGCTCGATAATCCGGTTAAAGACCAGCCGGCCGGGCCGGCTATCCTCCATATCGCTGACAAAGTAGCCCAGCCGCTCGAATTGGTAGCGCGACCCGGCAGGGTCGCCGGCCACACTCGGCTCCACCCAACAGCCGGTCAATATCTCGCGCGACCGAGGGTTGACATAATCAAGGAAGCTCTTGCCTTCCTCCACCTCGTCCGGGTTGGGGACGGTAAAGAGCCGGTCATAGAGCCGCACCTCGGCGGGCAGGGCATGGGCTGCGGAGACCCAGTGGACGGCGCCCTGGACCTTGCGGCCCTTGACGACGCCCCCCTTGGTCTCCGGATCATAGGTGCAGTGGACCTCGATCACCCGGCCTGTTGCGGGGTCCTTCACCACATCCACACACTTAACAATGTAGGCGAAGCGCAGCCGCACCTCCCGCCCTGGGGCCAGCCGGTAGAAGTCGGCGGGCGGGTTCTCCATGAAGTCATCCTGCTCGATGTACAGCTCACGGCTGAAGGGCAGGGGCCGCGTGCCCTCCTTGGGGATGTCGCGCGGCCAATAGGCCCCCTCCAGGGTCTCGGTCGCTCCCTCCGGATAGTTGAGAATGACCAGCTTGAGCGGGCGCAGCACGGCCATCACCCGCGGGGCGCGGAAGTTGAGGTCGTCGCGGATGCAGTGTTCCAGCAGTGAAATCTCCACGCGGCTGTTGGTCTTGGCGACGCCCACCCGCTCACTGAAGTCGCGGATCGCCTCCGGCGTCACCCCGCGGCGGCGTAGCCCGGCGATGGTGGGCATGCGTGGGTCATCCCAGCCATCCACATAGCCCCCCTCTACAAGCTGCAAGAGCTTGCGCTTGCTCATCACTGTGTAGTCGAGATTGAGCCGGGCAAACTCATATTGGTGGGGCCAGGGCGGCGTCTGGGTGTTTTCCATCAGCCAGTCATAGATTTCCCGGTTGTTCTCAAATTCCAGCGTGCAGATCGAGTGCGTCACCCCCTCGATGGCGTCGGAGAGGGGGTGGGCGAAGTCATACATGGGGTAAATGCACCAGGCGTCGCCCGTCCGGTAGTGGGTGGCGTGGCGAATGCGGTAGAGCAGCGGGTCGCGCATCTTCATGTTGGGCGACGCCATATCAATCTTGGCGCGCAGCACGTGTGCGCCGTCTGGAAACTCGCCGGCGCGCATCCGCTCGAACAAGTCCAGATTTTCCTCCACCGAGCGGTCCCGATAGGGGCTGGGCCGGCCCGGCTCGGTGACAGTGCCGCGATACTCGCGGATCTCCTCCTCGCTCAGGCTATCCACATAGGCCTTGCCCGCCTTGATCAGCTTCAGGGCATAGTCGTACAGCTCCTCATAATAGTCGGAGGCAAAGTAGAGCCGGTCGCCCCAATCAAAGCCCAGCCAGCGCACGTCCCGCTTGATAGCCTCCACGTAGGTGAGGTCCTCGGTCTCCGGGTTGGTATCGTCCATGCGCAGGTTGCACACCCCGCCGAAGTCGGCGGCGATGCCAAAGTTCAGGCAGATGGACTTGGCATGGCCGATGTGTAGAAAGCCGTTTGGCTCCGGTGGAAAGCGGGTGACGACCCGGCCGCCGTAGGTTCCCTTTCTGACATCTTCGGCCACAATGGCGCGAATAAAATCCATCGTCTCTGGGCGCTCCGGCCCTGCCGCCGGAGCCGCATCCGTCGTTGCTCTTTCCACAAGTTGATCACCCATTGGAATGGTTGCCTTTATTCGGTTCAGCGTTTAGCCGGCTCGATGAGCAGGGTTTATCTATGCCTGTATCGGGCCGATTATGCCACCGCGCGCAGCACTATGTCAACCAAAACAGCCTGGGCGGGCTGGCCCACAGCAGCAGATTCATTGCGGAATTCGCTAAAAGTAAGGCTTCGTGGTAGATTGCAGGGGCTTTGAATTGTCAAGCGTTCGTCTTGTTCGCTGCCCGCCAATCATGTTCAGCCGTCTTGCCCACTGGCTCCAGCCCCTACTGCTGATCCTAGCCATCCTCGCTATCGCCTGGTACATCCGCTCCGAATGGGCTGCCTTGGCGGCGTATCCCTGGCGGTTGGATGGGGCCTGGCTGGCGGCGGCGACGGCGCTGCTGTTCGTGAGCTGGGCGCTGGAACTGGAGATTTGGCGACGGCTGCTGGCGGGCGTCGGTGGGGAATTGACCTTTCTCCAGGCGACCCGGCTCTGGTTCCTCAGCGCGGTGGTGCGCTATGTCCCCGGCAGCGTCTGGCAGCCTTTGAGCCTGACCCTCTATTGCCGGCGCTACGGCATTGCCGTCGAGGCCACGGTGGCGAGTATCGTGCTGTACCAGGTCATCATCGTTCTGGCGACAGCGCCCCTGGCGCTGTTTTATCTGCTTTGGTCAAGCAACGACCCGGCGGGCCAAACGATGGTCGGGCGGATGCTCTTGCTGGACTTTACCGGCCAAGCGCCGATATGGGCGGCGCTGCTGCTCCTCGCGCCGGTCGGCCTGTTCCTGCTGCGCCCCCAGTGGCTATTCCGGCTGCTGGACTGGACGCTGGCGCGCGTGGGCCGCCCACCCCTCCAGGCGCATTTGACGTCCGGCGCCCTGGTTGCCCTGGTGGCGGCCGCGGTGGTGGATTGGCTGCTGTGGGGGACGACCTTTGCCGCCTTTACCTTTGCCGTCGCTGGCGGCGCGGCAGAGCGGGCGGCGCTGGCTCCCTACCTCATTACCGCATATCCCATCGCCATCACGGTTGGGCTGTTGAGCCTGATTGCCCCCAGCGGCATCGGCGCGCGCGAGGGCGCCCTCCTTCTTCTGCTGGCGCCCCGGCTCGAGGGCGCGGTGGTGACCGTCGTGGCGCTCGCCATGCGCCTCTGGACCGCCTGTGGCGAGCTGATCATCGCCCTCCTCAGCGCGCCCGCCGAGCGCGCTCAGGCGGACCTGCCCGCGCCCGATTACGCCGCGGTAGAGCCGCGCCCCGCCGAGACGACGCTACGCCGCGAGCCAACCTGATCGCCAATGCAGCCACGAACGCGGAACATTGGCCGGCTAGGGCTGGCCCTGTTGACCCTTCTCGCCTTTGCCCTGCGCGTTTACCGGCTGGACGTCCAGAGTCTTTGGTACGATGAGGGCGTCACTGCTGAGATCGCCCGCCGCGGCATCGCCGAGCTGACCCGCTGGACCGCGGGCGACATCCAGCCGCCGCTCTACTACTATGTCATCGCCGGCTGGGGCCGGCTGGCCGGGTGGAGCGAGTGGAGCCTGCGCTTTCCCTCGGTCTTCTTCGGGACGCTGGTCGTCCCCCTGTTGGCTGCGGTCACCATCGCCCTGACCCGCCGCCGGGTGGCGGGCCTGCTGGCTGGCGCCCTGGCCGCCCTCCACCCCCTGCTGCTCTACTACAGCCAGGAAGCGCGCATGTATGCCATGCTCACGGCGTTGGGCCTGCTCCTGGGCTATCTGATCATCCATGGCGAATCGGCGATCCGCTACCGCGCGCTGCACTGGAGCGCCTATGTGGTGGTCGCCACCGCCGCGGCCTATACCCACTATTTCGCCTTCTTTCTGCTGGTCGCGTTGGCCGCCGCCTATATCACTGACCAGCTCTTTGTGCTGCCGCGCATGAAGGCAGCCGCCGCGCCTGCCGACGCGGACCTGCCCTCCACCATCATGCGCCGGCCCATCTTGGGCTTTGTGCTCGCCAACCTGGCGGTGCTGTTGCTCTATCTGCCCTGGTTCACGGCCCTGATCAACCGGCTCGCCGTGGATGCCAGCTATTGGGAGGGGGAGCTGAAGCTGATGGAAGCGGTGCGCCATGTCGCCATCAGCTTTACCAGCGGTGAAACGGTCTTGGAGGAGGAGGCGACGCGGCTGCTGGTCCCCTTCGGGCTGCTCACGCTGCTCTCCGTCATCGCGCTGCTCATGCGTCGCTCGGTCCAACCGCGCACTATTCTCTACGCCTTTATGTGGCTGGCGTTGCCGGTGACGGCGGTGCTGATGCTGGCGACGGCAGCGCCCAAGTTCAACGCCCGCTATGTCATGATCGCGCTGCCTGGCCTGCTGCTGCTGTGGAGCGCCGGATTGACCGCGCTCATCCGGCTGCGGGCGTGGGACTTGGGCGAGATTCTGCGCTCTCCCTTTGTCAGCCTGCCCTCTCTACTCTCATTGATCCTGATCACGCTGCTGCTGACCGGCTTTGCCTATGCCGACCGTAACTGG
>DATLZJ010000616.1:0-7196 GCA_035574055.1 Caldilineaceae bacterium | reverse complement strand
ACGAGGCCGCCGAGGGCGCCGCCGCCGCCGCCGAGGCCGCCCGCGGCCAAGAGGTAGCCGCCAACAATGCCGCCTCCGCCGTCCAGGAGGCCCATGAGGGGCTGGTCGCGGCCCTGGCGGCGCTGGCCGCAGCCGATGCAGCCGACCGGCTCGCACGCGCTGAGGAGGTCGCCGCCGCTGCGACGGCGGCCAGCGAGGCCGCCGAGGCGGCTGCCAATACGGCAGAGGCCGCCGTGGAGCCGATCACTGCCGCCGCGCGCGCTGCCCGGCTGGCCGTGCGCGCCGGCGCAGCCAATCCGGTCGGGATGCTGCGCGCCCGCTTCCCTGGCGCGATGGGCAACGTCCGCCTGACTATCACCACCCGCCTGGCGCAAAACAGCTTCAGCGTGGTCAACAACCTGCGGCGGCTCAGCCAAGTCAAGCACCAGGACCTGGTCTGGTTGAGCAGCGGCGAGAATACCGGCCTCTTTGTGGCCGAGCTGGTTCAAGGGGCCTGGCGGTTTGTCCGGGGCGAGACCACCCTGCCCCTGGCCGGGCTGGCGGCGAATGCCCAGGTGCGGGTCGTCACCTGGGCTGTGGAGGTGTTGGCTCCAGGCGCTTTTGCCCAACCCCAGACCTGGGAGAACCTTACCGCTCACCCCGACCGCCTCCAGGACGGCATCAGCAACGTCTTCGCCGAGGAGATTTTGAACCGAGAACGCGAGTTGGAGACGCCGATCGTGTTGACGCCGGTGGGCAATGACCCGGTGGCGCTGGCCGGTGGGCTGATCGGCCCTGCCGGGCTGGCTGCGCTGCCCGCCGCGCCGGCCAGCGGCATCATCACCCGGCTGCAACTGGCCGGCGGCAATGACGGTGTGCGCCCAACCGCCGCCGAGTATATCGGTCGCGGCGGCGAGGACGATCTGGAGAAGAGCGGGCTGATCGCCTTTGAGGACCTGGAGGAAATCTCGATTGTGGCTGCGCCCGGTCTCTCCTTCGGCGCAGCCAACGGCTATCAGAATGAGGCGCGCCAGGCGACCCAGGCGGTCATCACCCACTGCGAGCGGATGCGCTACCGGGTGGCGGTGCTGGACAGCCCCGACAACCTGGCAATCTCCCAGGTGCGCGCCGACCGGGCCATCCTCGACACCACCCGCGCGGCCTATTACTACCCTTGGATCCGCATCCAGGACCCGGTGACGCGCCAGCCGATCCATGTGCCGCCCAGCGGTTTTATTGCCGGCATCTATGCCCGCAACGATGTAGAGCAGGGGGTGCATAAGGCGCCGGCCAACGAGGTCGTGCTGGGTGCGATTGGGCTGGAGGTCATGCTCAACACGGCGCAGCAGGAAATCCTCAACCCGCTGGGCATCAACTGCGTGCGCTGGTTCGAGAATCGAGGCATCCGCGTCTGGGGGGCGCGCACCCTCAGCTCCGACCCGGAGTGGAAGTACCTCAACATTCGCCGCTACTTCGCCTATCTGGAGCGTTCCATCGAGCGGGCGACCCAGTGGGCAGTCTTTGAGCCGAACGGCGAGACCTTGTGGGCTAATGTGCGCCGGGCGGTCGAGGACTTCTTGTACAACGAGTGGGTGTCAGACCGGCTGGCCGGCCTCCGACCGGTAGAAGCCTTCTTTGTCCAGTGCGACCGCGGCACCATGACCCAGAATGACCTGGACAATGGCCGCATGATCTGCCTGATCGGCGTGGCGCCGCTCTACCCTGCCGAGTTCGTCATCTTCCGTATCGGCCAGTGGACCGCAGATCGCCGGAGCTAATAAGGAGCAACACCTATGGCTGAGTTTCGCGACCGGCCCTACAGCGCCTTCAACTTTTTGGTCAAGCTGGGCGATGAGGGCGACCCAAATTCCGTCCAGGCCGGCTTTCAGGAGGTGACGGGCCTGGGCATGGAGATCACCGTTCAGGAGTACCGGGCCGGCAACTCGCTGGAGAACGCGCCCCTCAAGATCACCGGTATGCACAAGGTCACTGATGTCACTCTCAAACGGGGCGTCATCGGCGCGCTGGACCTCTATACCTGGCTGGACCAGGTGCGCAATGGCCGCCAGGATGCGCTGCGCACGGTGGTGATCCAGCTCCAGAACGAGGACCACTCCGCGGTGGTGATGGAGTGGAAGCTCAACAATGCCCGTCCTATCAAGTACACCGGCCCCTCCTTCAACGGGAAAGGGACCGATGTCGCTATCGAGGAACTGGTGATCGCCGCCGAGCGGATCACGCTCGCCTAACCGGAGCCATGATCGCCGACCGCCCGCTGCCCGGCATTGTCTTTCGCAATGCGCCCCCGCCCACCGCCGCGCTGCCGCGCATGGACGTGGCGGCGCTGGTCGGCTTTGCCGAATCCGGCCCACTGCATACACCGGTCGCCATCGAGGAGCCGGCGCGCTTCCGCGAGATTTTTGGCGACCCGCCGCTGCTGGCCTGGGACGTTGAGCGCAACCGGCCCCAGCGGGCTTGCTTGGGCCAGGCTGTCCAGGATTTCTTTGCCCAGGGCGGCCGGCGCTGCTGGGTGGTGCGCGTGGCCGGCAGCCAGGCCGTCACCCACCATTTCCCGGTGGCGGGGGCGCTGCGGGTAGGCGCGGATGGGCTGGAACCGGCGCGCTTGGCGGCGCGCAGCCCCGGCAGTTGGGCGGACTCCTTGCACGCCGGCGCGACCTTGCTGGCGCGCCCGCTGGGACTGGGGCCGCTGACGGTGGAGCCGCCGTTTGGACTGGCCGCCGAGCTGGCCTGCACGCTGGTCCCGCCGGTGGACCTGGTCTTGCAGCCCGGCGACCTGGTACAGCTTGGCTTCGACGATGCCGAAGGGCGCCGCGCCTATCTTCACCTTCGCACGGTCGAGATCGCCGCAGCCGGACGTCCCATCCAGGTCACAGGCCGCGCCTACTGGTTCCATCCGCCCGTCGCCGGCGCCGTGACGGCAGGCGAAGCGACGCTGCCCTACCTCGGTCGCGCCGCCAGCGTCCAAGCCGAATATGACCCAGACGCGCGCCGGTTGGCCCTCGCCCCCGGCGCGACCTTGGCGGCCATGCCCGGCGACTGGATACGGTTTGTCGCGGCAGACGGGGTGATCTGGCTGCTGGTCGAAGCCGCCACGGCCCACGGCATCGCCATCGCGCAGGCATGGCAGGAGGGGGCCGCGCCGGGCGCAGCGCCCTTAACCGCTGTCCGCGCCGCCCGCTTGAGCCTGGCGGTGGAGGCGCGGCGCTATGCCCAGCCCCTGGCCCGGCTGGAGGAGCTGGCTTGCGGCGCGCCCCATCCTCGTTTTATCGGGTATCTGCCCGCCGACGAGACGCTCTTTCGCCTGGCTGCAGGCGAGCCGGAAGCGCCGGATGGCCCGCCCGGCGCTCCGCTGTGGGCTGCAGCAACCGCCCCGCGCTTCCCCCTGGCTGCCGTGGAGGGCGGCGAGCAAGACGGCGGGCCGTGGCTGCCCCTGGCGCTCGGCGTGACCGTGCCCGCCTGGCAAGGGCCGCTGCCCACCGCCGGCGACGCCCTCCAGCGCGACGGGCTGGTTCCGCCTACGGGAGACCCGGCCCAGTTAAACGGCGCCGCCTGGGCTGAATTCATGGCCTCGATCTTTTTGGACCCGGCGCTGCGCGAGACGCGCCAGGCCGCGCTGGCCGCCGCGGTCTTCGACCTGCGCTACAGCCAGGGGCGGCAGTTACGGGGTCTGCACAGCCTTTGGGGGCTGGATGAGGTCAGCCTGATCGCTCTGCCCGACGCCGCCCACCGCGGCTGGCGTCCGCTGGCGCAGGTCATCCTGCCGCCTCCACCTCCGCCGCCGGCGCCGCCCCTGCCGCCTCCCTGTCCGGGCCATGAGCTGTTCCGGCCCAAGGGCGAGGAAGAAAAGACCGGGGACGAGCCGGCAGAGGAGCCGGCGACGCCGCTCCAGACGCCTCCGCCGCCCGCCCAATGGCAGATGCTGGCGCCGGATGAGTTTGTGCCGGCAGGGTTGCTCGCCATTCACCTGGCCGCGGTGCAGATGGCCGCCGCGCGGGCCGACCTGACCGCCGTGCTGGGGCTGCCGGCCCACTACCGGGCGCAGGAGGCGTTGGACCACCGGGCGCAATTGGCCGGCGAGCTGGCCCGCCACGCCTCACCCACCGCTCCCTCCTATGGCGCGCTCTACCATCCCTGGCTGCTGATGCCGACCCCGGCGGGCGGGCCGGCGGACGTAGGGCCGGAGGGCGCGGTCTGTGGCCTCATCGCCGCGCGCACGCTCGCCCGGGGCGCGTGGATCGCCCCGGCCAATCTGCCGGTGCAGGGCGCGTTGGGGCTGTCGCCCGATTTGGAGCCGGCGCGCTTGCGCGACCTTTACCAGGCGGGGGTCAACTTGGTGGTGCGTCAAGCTGGGGACTTTACCCTGCTCGCCGCCGACACCCTGAGCGACGATCCGGACCTGCGCCCGCTCCAGGTGCGCCGGCTGCTCATTCTGCTGCGCCGTCTGGCCCTGCGCGAGGGCCAGGAGATGGTCTTTGCGCCCAACAGCCCAGCCTTTCGCCGCCGGGTGGCGCGCACGCTGGAGCGGTTGCTGGCCCACCTCTTCAGCCGGGGCGCTTTCGCCGGTCGTGACCCGGCCCAATCCTACCAGGTCGCCGCCGAAGAGACTGCCAACCCGCCCGCCGGCGTCGAGCAGGGGCGCTTTGTGGTGGAGCTGCGCATAGCGCCGGCCCAGCCGCTCAGTTTTCTGACCGTGCGCCTGGTGCAGACCGACGCCGGCGCGCTGGCCGCCCAGGAGGGAGCGCCCCGTGCTTGACCCGACGATCTTTACGGCCTTTAACTTTCTGGTGGAGATCAATGTGCCGGGCGTCTCGGACCAGGTCTGCGCCGCGGCCTTTGCCGAGTGTGACGGGCTGGAGGTGAGTATGGAGGCCAAGAGCTTTCAAGAAGGGGGCAACAATACAGCGCAGGTCCACCTGGCCGGGCCGGTCAGCTATGGGCAACTCACGCTGAAGCGCGGGATGAGCGCCGATTTTGGCCTTTGGCGCTGGTTTGATGCAGTGCTCAAGACCGATGGCCGCGGGCTACGCGGCCAGGCCAGCGTTACCCTGCTCGCCGCCGACCGGCTGCCCCAGGTGCAGTTTAAGCTGCGCGACTGCCTGCCCGTCAAGCTGCGCGCGCCGGCGCTCAACGCCAAAGATGGGCTGATCGCCATCGAGGAGATGCAGATCGTCTATGCGGCCTTTGATGTGGAGTTCCCGACCACCCTGGGTATCCGGATTAGCCTATGAACACCGCCCGCCAACTGACCAAGGCCAAACTCATTGAGATCGCCTGGAACAGCAGCGGCCAAGCCGAGCCGGTCCCCGGCGGCATCCGGGTAACGGTACAGTTCAACCCGGCCTCGCTCAAGGTCAACTACGCCAACCAGGTGCAGACCAATGACCAGAGCAGCAGCTCGGCCATCCAATATGTGGGCCAGGGGACTTCTAAGCTCAGCCTGGAGCTGATCTTCGATGTCTCCATGCCGCTAGGCGAGCCGAACGCGCCGCCCCCCAACGATGTGCGCGCGCTGACTGACCAGGTGGCGCGCCTGATGAAGCCCACGCCGGAGGGCCAGGGGGAGCGAAGCCGCTATGCGCCGCCGGGGGTGCGCTTTAGCTGGGGCAGTTTTCTCTTTGACGGCATTGTGGAGTCGCTGGATGAGACGCTAGACCTCTGGTCAGAGGATGGGCGGCCCCTGCGCGCTACGGTCAGCCTGAGCCTGGCCCAGCAGGGCATCTTTGTGCGCGAGGCAACCAACCCCGATGCCACGGCGCCGCCTCAAGCGCCCGGCGCAGCGCCCACCGGCGCGATACCGCTATCGTTGGCGCGGTTGGGCGATACGGTGCAAAGCCTGGCCGCGCGGGCCGGACGGCTGGCCGACTGGAAACAGATCGCCGCGGCCAACGGCATCGAGAACCCCCGCGCCTTGTCCCCTGGCCTGCCGCTGGACTTGACCCGGCGATAGGAGGCGGGGGGGAGGAGATAGAAGAGAGAAGGTAGGAAAAGCTAGGTGCAGCCATGCCGGTGATCATTAACGAGGTCGAGATCATCGCCCCGCCGCCCCCGCCCAAGGTCGAGCCGGGTGTCACGCCTCGCCGGGGCAAGCGCCCCCTGCCGCCGCCCAAGCCCGTCTACTGGTCCCTGCGCAAGCTGGCCCTGCGCAAGCAGAGAGTCAGGGCAGAATAAACCGCAAAGCGCGCAAAGAATCCGATCTGCCTATGCCTGAGCTTGGTGTACCGCCCGGCGTTGTCAGCGCCGAGGCTGCGATCCAGATTGACGGACGGGACGAGCCGCGCCTGACCGCGGGGCTGCTCTCGTTGCTGGTGGAGGAGACCACCGAAGGGCTGTTCCGCTGTGAGGCCCGCTTCAGCAACTGGGGCAGCGGCAGCAACGGCCCGGACTTCCTCTACTTCGACCGCCAGACGCTCGACTTCGGCAAGGAGCTGGCCGTGCGGCTGGGGGCGGGCGACGGCGAGGGTGAAGTCTTTCGCGGGCATATCAGCGCCCTGGAGGGCCACTTTACCCCCCAGGAGCCGCCTAGCCTGGTGGTGTTGGCCGAGGATCGAGGCCAGGCATTGCGCCTGACCCGCCGCAGCCGTGTCTTTGAGGAGATGAGCGACGCTGATGTCTTTGCGCAGATCGCCGCCGACCACGGTCTGCAAGCCGAGATTGACGTGAGCGGGCCGGTCCACGCGCTGCTCGCCCAGGTCAATCAGAGCGATCTAGCCTTCCTGCGCGCGCGCGCCCGATGGCTGGACGCCGAGCTGTGGCTGGAGGGCCGCACCCTCCATGTCCAAAGCCGGCGAGGACGGTTGCAGGCGGCGACCGCGGATCTGACGCTGGTGTTGGGCCGCGGGCTGATCGAGCTGGAGGTCTGCGCCGACACCGCCCACCAACACACCTCGGTCATGGTCAGCGGCTGGGATGTGGCGGCCAAGAGCGGCATCCAGGCCGAGGCGACCGCCGGCGCGCTGGGGAGCGAGCTGGGCAGCGACGAGAGCGGGGCGGATGTAACGCGTGCGGCCTTTGGCGAGCGTGTCGACCGGCTGGCCCACCACGCGCCCCTGACCAGCGCCGACGCCCAGGGCCTGGCCGACGCTGCGTTCCGCGGCCAGGCCCGCCGCTTTGTCGTGGGGCACGGCGTGGCGCGAGGCGACGCCCGGCTGCGGGTGGGCGCAAAGGTCAGGCTTGAGGGCCTGGGGCCGCTCTTCAAC
>DATLZJ010000615.1:0-3790 GCA_035574055.1 Caldilineaceae bacterium | reverse complement strand
GTGGGGCAGGAATGGCGATGCACCGGCGGGCATCGCCAACGGCAGGGGGGCCAATGGCGCGGCGGGTGAGGTGCTCTCCCACGTCAGCTTTGCAGTTTCCCCCGGCCAGACCGTTGCCATCCTGGGCGCCACCGGTTCGGGCAAGAGCACGCTGGTCAACCTGATCCCCCGCTTTTACGACGTGACCGGCGGGCGGGTCTGCGTTGACGGCGTGGATGTGCGCCAGTGGGCGCCGGATGCGCTGCGCGCCCATATCGGCGTGGTTCTCCAGCAGACGACGCTCTTCAGCGGCACCATCCGCGAGAACATTGCCTATGGCCGGCCCACCGCGCCATTGGAGGAGGTCATCGCCGCGGCCAAGGCGGCCCAGGCCCATGATTTCATCATGGCGCTGCCTCACGGCTACGAGAGCCAGGTCGAGGAGCGGGGCGCCAACCTTTCCGGCGGCCAGCGCCAGCGCATCGCCATCGCCCGCGCCCTCTTGATCGCGCCCAGCATTTTGATCCTGGACGACAGCACCAGCGCAGTGGATATGGAGACCGAGTTCAGGCTGCAAGAGGCATTGGATGCGCTGATGGCAGGGCGGACCACCTTTGTCGTCGCACAGCGGATCAGCAGTGTGCTCAAGGCCGACCAGATTCTGGTGCTGGAGAATGGGCGCATCGCGGCGCAGGGCACACATCGTGACCTGCTGGCAACCAGCCCGCTCTATCAAGAAATTTTCCGCTCACAGTTGGGCCAGAGCCACTAACACATGAGAGCATATCCATGATGGGGAGGACGCCATGAGTCAAGAGCGAGCCGGCCAGCCCGCGATTCGCCTGGGGATGGGAGGGGGCGGGCGTCTGACCGGCGAAGCAGCCAAAGATACGCGCGGCACCTTGCGGCGGTTGTTGAGCTACCTGGGGCCATACCGCATGCCGCTGATCGGGGTCGGGCTGTTGGTGCTGGTGGTGACCGCCGGCAACCTGGCCGGGCCGATCCTGGTGGGGCGGGCGATTGACCACTACGTTGTCCCGCGCGACCTGTATGGGTTGCTGCGCATTTGCTTGCTCATGCTGGCGGTCTACCTGGCCGCAGGGGCGGCGTCGGTCCTCCAGGGGGTGTTGATGGTCAACATCGCCCAGGGGTTGGTCGCCGACATCCGCAGCCAGCTCTTTGCCCATCTTCAGCAGATGTCTATGGCCTTTTTCGACCGGCGGCCGGTCGGCGACCTGATGAGCCGCGTTTCCAATGATACCGACGCGATCAACAGCACCCTCTCTAATGGTCTGATCGAGTTTACCACCAATATCCTGACCCTGGGCGGCATCATGGTCGCCATGTTTTTCCTCAACTGGCGGCTCGCCAGCGGCGCGCTGATCCTGCTGCCGATCATGCTCTGGATCACCGGCCAGGTGACCAAGCGCAGCCGGGTGGCCTTCCGCAATGTCCAGCGCAACCTGGGCGAGCTGAACGCGGTGATGGAGGAGAATATCGCCGGTATCCGTGCGGTGAAGGCCTTTGCGCGCGAGGCCGATACGCTGGCCCAGTTCGAGAAGGTCAACGCCGCCAACCGGGCGGCAGGGATCAAGGCTGATGTGATCATCGCCGCGCTCGGGCCGATGTTCACCACCATGAGCACCATCACGATTGCCACGACTGCGCTCTTGGGCGGCTGGCTGGCGCTGCGCGGGGTGGTGGAGGTGGGCGTCATTGCCACCTTTGTCATCTACATCATGAACTTCTTCCGCCCCATGCGCGCCATTGCCATGCTCTACAACCAACTTCAATCGGCGATGGCCGGGGCCGAGCGCATCTTTGCGGTATTGGCCGAGCAGCCGCAGGTGCAGGACGCGCCTGGCGCGCCGCCGTTGCCCCCGATCCGGGGCGAAGTGCGCTTTGACCATGTGGACTTCGCCTACCGGCCCGCAGAGCCGGTGCTGGTGGATGTGAGCCTTTGCGCGCAGCCGGGCCAGACCATTGCCCTGGTGGGGCCGACCGGCGCGGGCAAGACCACCATCATCAGCCTGCTCAGCCGCTTTTATGATGTGACCGGCGGCGCGATCTACGTGGACGGCCACGACATTCGCACCATCCAGCAGGCGTCGCTGCGCCGCCAGTTGGGCATTGTGCTCCAGGATACCTTTCTCTTCTCGGCCACGGTCATGGACAATATCCGCTATGGGCGGCTGGAGGCCAGCGACGAGGAGGTGATCGCCGCCGCCCGCCTTGCCAATGCCGACCGCTTCATCCGGCTCCTACCCAATGGCTACCAGACCCGCGTCTCTGAGCGCGGCCACAACTTCAGCCAGGGACAGCGCCAGCTCCTCGCCATTGCCCGCGCCATCCTGGCCGACCCGCGCATCCTCATCCTGGACGAAGCCACCAGCAGCGTGGACACCCGCACGGAGCTGCACATCCAAGAGGCGCTGCTCAATTTGCTCAAGGGGCGAACCGCTTTTGTGATCGCCCACCGGCTGAGCACAATTCTCAACGCCGACCAGGTGCTGGTCATCAACGACCACCGGATAGTTGAGCGCGGCTCCCACAGCGAACTGTTAGCCCAACGTGGCTTCTATTACAACCTCTACATGAGCCAGTTCAAGCGCATCGAACAGATCGCTGCCGCGGCTTGAGCGCACGCGTGGGGAAATTGCATAGAATTCCTAATCATTCTCCAATCAATTTGCGCCGTCTTTACCGTATAGTATGCAGACCCATAGTACGCTGACGCCAACAGCGCACCCAGTCTGCCGGTCATGATCCTTTGGCTGCGATGGTGTGCTATCGGAGCCGGTTTGGCGCAATGAGGTAAGAGATGAAGAGAGCCGCAATTCCCTTTGCTTTGCTGTTGCTTGCGTGTATGGCGGCGCTGCCGTTGATAGCCCCGCCGGCCGTTTCGGCCCAGACCGCAACGCAAGCGGAGGTCGTCTGCGCGAGCGACGCGGTGGTTCAGGCGGGCGACACCCTCTCGGTGCTGGCGACCCGCTTCTACGGCCAGCCGTTGGGCTACGCGCCCATCGTCACGGCCACCAATGCCAAGGCAGCCGTAGATGCGACCTATGCCACCATCGCCGACCCCAACTTCTTACAGGTAGGCTGGAAGCTCTGCATCCCTGGCCCGCTGCTCACCTCGGCCTCTGTGCAGGCGCCCGCCGGGCCGACGGCGACGCCTACCCCCACGGCTACCTTGCCGCCCGGCGTCACGCCGACCCCGACCGCGACCCCTGTCCCGCCGGAGCAACACCCGCTTGCTATTCCGCACATGCGCAGCCAGAGCTATCCAGGCAGCGAAATCGTGATTGAGCAGGCGCTGGACCCCGGCGTCAATTACAACCGCTATCTGGCCTCGTACCAGTCCGAGGGCAACAAAATCTACGCGCTGCTCACCATTCCGCAAGGACAGAAGCCGGCGACGGGCTGGCCGGTGGTGATCTTCAACCACGGCTATATCCCGCCGGCCCAATACCGGACGACCGAACGCTATGTCGCCTGTGTAGACGCCTTCGCCCGCAACGGCTATATCGTCTTCCGCTCCGATTATCGCGGCCACGGCTTTTCTGAGGGCGAGGCGACCGGCGGCTACGGCTCGCCCGCCTATACCATTGATGTGCTCAATGCGGTGGCGTCGGTCAAACGGCATCCGGACGCCGACCCCAACCGCATCGGCATGTGGGGCCATTCGATGGGCGGCCAGATCACGCTGCGCGCCATGGTGGTTACGGACGACATTAAGGCGGGGGTGATCTGGGCCGGTGTGGTCGGCTCCTATCCGGACTTGCTGGAAAACTGGCGGCGGCGCTCGACG
>DATLZJ010000614.1:0-4441 GCA_035574055.1 Caldilineaceae bacterium | reverse complement strand
CATAGAGCGCCAGACCGACGAGACAGACAGCATAGCAGCATTGCAGCAAGACCGAAACGCTCGTAGACAAGAGGGTATGCATCGCACAGCCCCTGGATGGTGTATACTCGCTGAAGCGGCGCACACCGGAGCAGGTCCGCTACGCCGCTGGTCAAGGTTCAAAAAAAATTGCCGACGGCCAGCCGCCGGCTATCAACGGTGCATTATAGCGGTGGGCGCCATCTACCCCAAATTCGGCCCACGGCCAACCAGGAAAACCAAACGTGGAGGGGAGCGCATGATGGAGGAACAGGAGATGAAGCAGCCGGAGCGTAGCCAAGACGACCAGCCGCCGGCCATCTCCGCCGAGGAGTTTATGGCCCTGGCCGATATGGTGGGGGCGGATATGCCGGAGGTGCTGGTGGACCTGCTGGACACCTACCTGGAAGAGTCAGCCGGGTTGATCAGCGCCCTGGCCGCTGCCAACACCCCCGCTACACGCGACCAGATGATGCGACCGGCGCACAGCCTCAAGTCCAGCAGCGCCAGCGTCGGCGCGCTGCGCCTTTCCCAGTTATGCGCCGATCTTGAGTCGTTCTTGCGCGGATACGGCGCACCCCTTGATGTTGACCGGCAGGTGCGCCAGATTGAGGCTGAATTCGTGCGCGTGCGTGAGGCGTTGGAGGCGGAGAAGGCCAAGCTGACCGCAAGTTAGCGGCTACTTGCCATTGCCTAGTTCATGTATTGCATGGTTCATGTATTGCATGGTTCATGTTATAGTCATCGTGTCCTTGTCTCCTCGTCTAGCAAGCCCATCAAAAAAGACCGGCGCATCGAAGCCGGTCTTTTTTGATGCAGCAGTGAGCAGGTTGGATGAATCCCGTTGTTTTGTAGGGGCGCCCCTGGTGGGCGCCCGGCTCGTTGCGGCGCCTACGGCGGGCAGGCGCAAGGCCTGCCCCTACAGCTCGGCCTCCGTCCCGTAGCGGAGATCAGGCGTGCTCGCTCTCTTCGACTTTATGGTTGGCGATGATCCCTTCGGCAAGCTGCTTGGGCACCGGCTCGTAGTGATCGAACTCCAGGGTGTAGATGCCACGCCCCTGGGTCATGGAGCGCAGGTCGGTGCCATAGCGCAAGATCTCGGCCAGGGGGACCAATGCCCGGACGACAGTCCGGTTGCCCTTCTGCTCCATCCCCTGCACGCGGCCCCGCCGGGTGTTGAAGTCGCTCATGACGTCGCCCATGTATTCTTCGGGCACCGTCACCTCGATCCGGTAGATCGGCTCCAGCAACACCGGGTCGGCCTGCTGCACGGCCAGCTTAAAGACCTCGCGGCCGGCGGTCTGGAAGGCAATATCCTTGGAGTCAACCGGATGCTCCTTGCCGTCATAGACCACGGCCTTGACATCCACGACCGGATAGCCGGCGATGACGCCCTGCTCCATCACTTGGCGCACGCCCTTCTCGATCGAGGGAAGGAAAACGCCGCTGATGGCGCCGCCAAAGACCTCGCTGGCATACTCGAAGCCTGACCCGCTGCTGAGCGGCTCCACGCGCATATGGACTTCGGCGAACTGGCCGGCGCCGCCCGTCTGCTTCTTGTGACGGTATTGGGCGCTGGCGGTGCGGCTGATGGTCTCCTGGTAGGGCACCTTGGGGATTGATGTGTCTACCTTGACGCCATATTTCTGTTCCATCCGCCGCACGGCGACATCCACATGGGTTTCGCCCATCCCGTGCAGCACCGTCTGTTTGGTGGCGGAGACATTTTCAACGCGCAGCGTGGGGTCTTCTTCGGTCAGCGACGAGAGGGCCTGGCCCATCTTGGCGCTGTCGGCCTTGGTCGCTGGGCTGACCGCTACCGAGTAGAGCGGTCGGGGATAGTTTGGGGCTGGAATGCGGACCGGGGCGTGACTGGCGGCGAGCGAGTCGCCGGTCACTACATCCTCCAGCTTGGTGATGACGCCGATATCGCCAGGCGGCAGCTCGTCAATGGCCGTTAGCTCCTTGCCGCGGGCCACAAAGAGATTGGCGATCCGCTCTTCCTTGCCGGTGCGCACGTTGATCAGCCGGTCATCCCTGTGCAGCACGCCGGAAAAGCTGCGCACATAGTTCATGCGGCCTACGTAGCGGTCAATGATGGTCTTGAAGACCATCAGGGCCACCGGCCCGCCGGCGGTCGAGCCAAGCTCGATGGACTCATCGCCCAACGTCGCCCGCACAATGCGCTCGGTGGGCGACGGCACATAGCGGATGAGCGCAGCGAGCAATCGCTCGAGTCCGATATCGCGGGCAGCGGAGCCACAATAGACCGGGGCAATGGCGCAGTTTTTGACGCCGATGTGAAGCCCACGGCGCACTTCCTCGGCGGTCAGCTCTTCGCCGTCCAGGTACTTCATGATCAGGTCGTCGTCGGCCTCGGCGGCTGCTTCCACCAGCGCCTGGCGCGCTGCCTCTACCTCATCCCGCATCTCTTCCGGGATGGGTGCGACCTTGCCTTCGGGGCCGAGATAGGCTTCCATGCTGACCAGACTGACGACGCCACGGAAGTTGTCGGCCTCGCCGATGGGCAGTTGGAGCGGCAGCACGGTGGAGCCGGTGAGGGTGGCGCGCAGGCTTTCAACTGCCTTTTGAAAGTTGGCATTCTCGCGATCCATCTTGTTGACGAAGAAGATGCGCGGCTTTCCCAGCTCCACCAGGCGGTCCCACGCTAGTTCGGTGCCGACTTCGCAGCCTGCCACTGCGTCGACCAAGAGCAATCCTGCCTCGGCGACATGCAGGGCGCTGATCACCTCGCCGACAAAGTCCAGGTAGCCGGGCGCGTCTAGGAAGTTGAGCTTGTGGTTGTCGAACTCAACAGGGACCACCGACAGGTTGATCGAGATGCCCCGCCGGTGTTCTTCGGGGTCCCAGTCGGCAGTCGTGGTGCCATCTTCCACACGCCCCAGGCGCGAGATGGCTTTCGTTTTGTAGAGCAGGGCCTCACTCAAGGAGGTCTTGCCAGACCCACCATGGCCCAACAGGGCGATATTGCGGATCTGCTCTGTACTGAACTTCGCCATAGATCCTCCTACGACAACGTAATCTCAAGGAAACAGAAACGTATAATCTGCGCGCCGACTTGCCTTAGGAGCGTCGTGTACTGAGTTACGGGATCGAATCGAGGCCCGAACCGAGCGCAATCCGGCTGGACCTGGGGAACCGGGCCGCGCTCTCTTCTGGTTCACCTGACCAGGCATGGAGGGTGCGGTGTAGGAATAACCGGCGCACGACCGGCCTGGCGTCCGACGAAGCAAACGGCGCTTAGAGCTATTGGCAGCCGACAGTCCTGTCCGGTTGATTGTACTGAAAATGGAGAGGGCTGTCAACGAAAGCAGGGGCCAGGCTGTGAACGGCTCGTTCGGCCTCGGCGCGGCGCTATGGTACAATGACGCCAGTGGGATCGCCTGAGGCCGGCGCTGGGGTTGACGCCGGCGCTGCCGGTCAAACTTAGATCGGGCTAACCCTTGATCTAGAGACCCTTGATGTAGAGATGTGGATAGTGTGACACGGCTATAGAAACCCGGCGCGCCATGAACGCCTTGACTGTCTCCGGTTTGACCACCCATATTGTCGCCCTCTTTGAGCGCGATGAGCTGCTGCGTGATGTCGCTGTGCTAGGCGAGGTCAGCAACTGGAAGCGGGCCGCCAGCGGCCATCTCTATTTCAGCTTGAAGGACGCCGGTGCCTGTGTCAACGCGGTCATGTGGCGCGCCCATGCCCAGGCCCACACCTGGCTGCCCAGGGATGGCGACCAGGTGGTGGTCTTTGGCTATGTCGGGGTCTATCCGGAGCGGGGCAACTACCAGCTCTACGCCAGCCGGTTGCTGCCCGCGGGCCGGGGACAGCTCTACGCCCGTTTCGAGGAGCTAAAGGCCAAACTCGCCGCCGAAGGGCTATTCGACCAGGAACGCAAGCGTCCCTTGCCGGCGTTGGCGCAACGCATCGGCGTGGTGACCAGCGTGGATGCCGCCGCGCTGCGCGATATCCTGCGCGTTTTGACGATTCGCTGGCCGTTGGTCGAGGTGGTGGTCTTTCCATGCCCGGTGCAGGGCGCGGACGCGCCCGCGCGCATCTGTGAGGCGCTGCGCTGCGCCAACCGGTACAGTCTGAATGTGGAGACACTCGACCTGCTGATCCTGGCGCGGGGCGGCGGCAGCATCGAAGACCTGTGGGCCTTCAACGATGAACAGGTGGCCTATGCTGTGGCGGCCAGCGAGCTGCCGGTGGTCGCCGGCATCGGCCATGAGACCGACTTCACCATTGTGGATTTTGTGGCGGACCTGCGCGCGCCGACCCCGTCTGCCGCCGCCGCGGCCGTTGCGCCAGACCAGGCGGAGGCCAGGGCGAAGATCAAGGCCGCCCTGGCGTGGATGGGCCAGCGTATTGCCCAACAGGTCGAGGACGAACGTTGGCAGCTCGACCG
>DATLZJ010000613.1:0-2229 GCA_035574055.1 Caldilineaceae bacterium | reverse complement strand
GCTGACGCTGGCCGTGGCCGCGTGCATGACCGGCATTGACCCCGCCAAGATCGCCCAACTCCCCGACACCACCGGCCTGAAGGACGAAGTCCTGATCCAACTCGGCCATTGTGTGGATTACGGCGCGCCGGTCACGCAGGGGATCCGGCTGGCGGGGGCCAAGGTCAAGACCGTGGGCACAGTCAACGGCACAACGCGCAGCCTCTTTGCCGCCAGCATCACACCGCAGACAGTCGCAGCCATGTATGTGATCTCCCACCATACCGTGCAGCATGGGCAGATTCCCCTTCAGACGTTTATCGAGACGGCCCACGCGCAGGGGGTGCCGGTGCTAGTGGACATGGCCGCCGAGGAGCACATGCTGCGCGAGGTCATCACAGCAGGCGCAGACCTGGTCATCTGTAGCGGCCACAAGCATTTCCGCGGGCCGACCTCCGGCATCCTCGCCGGGCGGCGCGACCTGATCCAGGCCGCCTATGCCCAAAACCGCGGCATTGGCCGGGGCATGAAGATCGGCAAGGAGGGCATCCTGGGGCTGATGGCGGCGCTGGAGGCGTGGGAGCGTGGCTATATCCATGAGCAGCAGGAGGCGGAAAAGGCGCGCATCCGGCGCATAGTGGCGCGGCTGGCCGGTCTGGAGGGCATCGAGGTGACGGAGGTCTGGCCCGGCCCGGACCCCTACCCGATCATGCGCGCCAAGGTCACTGTCGACCCGGCGCGCGCCGGGCTGACGGCCATGGCGCTCTCGGTCCTGCTGGCCGAGGGCGACCCCTCGATCCGGACCCGCAGCCATCATGTAGACGAGGGCTATTTCCTGCTGGATCCCTTCAACTTGAGCGATGCCGAGGCCGACTTTATCTGTGAGCGCATCGCGGAGATCGCCGCCCGTCCCCAGGCCGAAAAGGAGGCAGCCGTGCGGCGCTTGGCAGGGTTGAGCGGCGCCGACCTCTGGGGGCGCGGGGACGAGTGGCCCTACTTCACGCCGCGGCGATGAACCAGCGAGCAATACCGATTTTGCCGGTGCGCTCTCCTCGCGCACGCTCTCGCTGACACATCCGTGCGGCAGGATGCCGCACCTACTGCGGCACGGACGCGGCAATGCCGGTATCCATCGGTTAGGCGATCAGATGCCGCACCTAAAGCTGAAAACGACTAGATAAAGGACTCAGCCATGAAGATCCTGGTCGGCGAATGTAAGCAGGAAGTCTCGTCGTTCAATCCGGTGTTGAGCCGCTATACGGACTTTGACATCTCCTGGGGCCGCGATATCCTGGACTTCCACCGTGGGCTGAATACGGAGATGTGCGGCGCGCTGGAGGTCTTTGCCGAGCGAGCCGATGTGACCGTTGCGCCTACCTACAGCGCCCGCGCCCACACCTCCGGCGGCACACTGGCCCGGCCCGACTATGAGCGCATCCGCGATGAGTTCCTGGCGGCTGTGCGCTCCGTCTGGCAAGGCGCAGCGCCGCCGGTGGATGGAATTTACCTCTCGCTGCACGGCGCGATGGCGGCTGAAGGCGAAGATGACCCGGAGGGCGAGCTGCTGGCCGGGGTGCGCACCATTGTGGGCGAGCGCGTGCCGCTGGTGGTCTCGCTGGACTTGCACGGCGTGCTGACGCCGCGCATGGTGAGCCACGCTGACGCCATCGTCGCCTATCACACCTATCCCCATGTGGACTTTGCGACCACCGGCGCACGGGCGGCGCGTCTGCTCCTGCGCATTTTGGCGGGAGAGGCTCGCCCGGTGACGGCGGTGGTCCCCATCCCTGCGCTGGTGCGGGGCAATGAACTGATCACCGCCACCGGATTGTTCGGCCAGATCATCCGCCGCGCCCAGGCCATTGAGGCCAGCCCCGGCGGGCTGTCGGCAGGGATGTTCATCGGCAACCCCTTTACCGATGTCGCCGATCTGCGCTCCAACAGCTTTGTGGTGACGGACGACGACCCGGCGCGCGCCGAGCGCGAGGCCGTGGCGCTGGCGAGCGAGTTCTGGCAGGTGCGCGAGCGGCTCCAGGCGCCGCTGGTCCCGCTGGCCGAGGCGGTGCGCATTGCCCAAGCGGCGACCGGAACGGTGATTCTGACCGACGCCGCCGACGCCACCAGTTCGGGCGCATCGGGCGACAGCAATTTGATCGTGCGTGGGCTGCTGGAGGCCGGCTATGGCGGGCGAGTGCTGGCCCCGATTGTAGACCCGGCGGCGGTGCAAGACGCATTGGCCGCAGGCGTGGG
>DATLZJ010000612.1:0-2230 GCA_035574055.1 Caldilineaceae bacterium | reverse complement strand
ACGAGCCTACGCTGGGGCTGGACCCACGCGGCCAACAGGAGCTGCTCACATTGGTGCGGCGGATCGCGCGCGAGCGCAACGCGGGCGTCATCCTGTGCAGCCACGCCCTAACCGAGATCGAATCCGTGTGCGACGACGTCGTCATTTTGAACTCGGGTCAGGTCGTCGCGGTCGGAACCGTAGCCGATGTCATTGGGCAGGTCCAGCCGAAGGTCATCCAGCGCAGCGGCATCCGGGTACATGTCCCACCGCCGTCCATGGCAGAAGCCCAGCGGCGGCTCGAAGCCCTGCCCAATGTGACAAAGGTAACGCCGGTCGGCGAGACGGCCGGTTGGCTGCGAGTGGAGCTAGAGCTGGAGGAATCGGCCAACGGGGCCTCAGCGATGGATCATTACGTCACCAACGGGCTGCTGGACGCTTTGATCCGCGCCGAGATTCCCATCCTGAGTTTTCAGGCCGAGGGCGCGGGACTCCAAGACGCATTTCTACACTTGACCGAGGAGGCAATGCGATGAGTGACATTACAGTTCAGGCGGGCGGCAAACAGCGGGTAGCGGTCAGCCAGGCCAAGGCGTCCAGCGCCAAGTCCTCTACATGGCGGATCATGTTCTTGCGCGAGCTGCATGAGCTTTGGATCGGCGGAAGAGCGCCGACGCTGCTGCTTATTTACAGTCTCCTACTTGGGGTTGTGACCTATGTCTTTGCCAGCAACAATGAGCTGAGCCTGATGCCCCCAAAGGAAATGGTGTATGAGACCCTGAAGACGGCCATCTCGGTCAGTCTCCTCATGGGCTTAATCATTGGCGCTGATAGCATTAGCGGTGAACGCGAACGCGCCACCCTGGAGTCGCTGCTCTTGACGCCGACCAGCCGCAGGCAGATCATCGTAGGCAAATTCTTGGCCGCGCTGTCCGTGTGGCCCGCGGCCATGCTGATTGACATCCCCTTCATGCATGTGCTGGCCCAGGGGGATGAAGCCTTCTGGCTGGGCGTGCTCTGGGGCGGCATTCTGGGGTCGGTCCTGGTGCCGGCCTTCACGGCGATGGGCATGTTTGTGAGCTTCTGGTGCAACTCCAACAAGACCAGCTTCCTGGTCAACCTGGGCCTCTACATCTTGTTTTTCCTGCCCGTCCAGCTACCTGGCCGCGCGCAGGCCGGCGCGCCGGGCCAGTTTCTGCAATGGATCAACCCGATCGCGGCGGTGTGGAATTTCCTGGAAAAGATTCTGGTAAATAACCGGACCCCGGCGGAGCGATGGACCTGGCTCAACCCGCCGATTGTCTTTTGTCTTGCGATGCTGCTCCTGCTCTTCCTGTATGCCGGCCCAAGCCTCTCCCTGGAGGGTGGGCGGCCGTTCAGCTTCCGGTTGAGGCGAGGCCGGATCACAGGCTTGTTATTGATCGCGGGTCTGTTGTTTGGCCTTGGCGTGTCGCCGGTGCTGGCGCAAGCGCCCGCGGCGGCGGTTGCAAAGCCCTTGCAGATTTCGGTCAATATGGACTATAAAGTGGTAAGAGCGGGCGAATCGCTCTTCTTCGATACGGTAATCACCAACCCGGCCGCCGAGATCTCTCCTCCCATCATCGCGGCGATCAATATCATCAACATTGACAAGGAAGGGGAGGTGGTCGATCCGGAGGATTGGTCGCCGGAGCGAACCCAGTACATCGAGCAGCTACCGCCGGGCCAGTCCACGAAGCTTTCCTGGCGGATCAATGCGATTCTGGACGGCGACTTTATGGTCTACATCGTCGCCATGCCGCAACCTGCTGGACAAGAGGCCACAAGCCAGGTTGTCGCCAGTCCGGGCATTCATCTGACGGTGACGCCGTTCACACGACTGAATCCCCGCGGTGTGCTTCCCTATACGATCGGTTGGCCGCTGGTGATCGGGCTGAGCCTGTTGTATGTGCAACGGCGCCGGCGCAGCGAAATCGAGACGGGTGGTTCGTAGGCGAGTCGCTGGGTGGGCGAGTAGCTAGGCGTGTCTTTCCACCTTCTGAGCAATATCCCAAGATGAGCAGGGAAGGGAGGTCTCAGGTGATTTATGTTCGACCGCTCAATCAAGGGGAAGAGATTGAGCTGCGACGGATGACCCGCCGGGAGATCGGGCGCGTGAGCCAGCGAGCGCAGATGATCCTGTTGTCGGCCCAGCGCCGCACGGTCCCCGAGATCGCCTCTATCTTTGGCGTGAGCCGGACGACTGTACGTTACTGGATCGAGCAGTTTGAAA
>DATLZJ010000611.1:0-5950 GCA_035574055.1 Caldilineaceae bacterium | reverse complement strand
TCTGGGTGCAAAGCCCACCTCCCCATCAGCGCCAGGGCGCTGAGTTCGGCTTCTGGCTACCGGGGGAGAGGGAAACCGCAAAGCGAGAAACGGCAAACGATGTAAAGCGCGCAAAGGATCAGAAAAGAGGGGAGTGTCAATGACAAACCAGGCAAACGACTCCCATCGCGGCCATCATAGCCATAGCGACCCGCATCACACGCCTTCCCCGGCGGGCGAGAGCCATGCTGCTCATGGGCATGGCGCGGATGGGCATAGGCTCCACGATCATGAGGCCCATGATCATGGGCGGCATGGGCAGGCAACGAGCGGGGAGGAGCCTCAGACCCAGGCCGAGCATGCCCTGGCCCATACGGCGACGCCTCCCCATGCAGGGCATGGGAGCGAGGCGGCTATGCTGCTCGACCAGGCACAGGGAACGGCCCACGCTGCCCACGTAGGTATCCATGAGGGCGGCCATGAGGCGGCGCATGACGCGCACGCCGCGGGCCATGTGGACCATACGGGGCATGAAGAGCTGTTCCGCCGCCGCTTCTGGGTCTCGCTGCTGCTCTCGCTGCCGGTGCTGCTCTACAGCCCTATGCTCCAGATGTGGTTCGGCTTCACCATGCCTACCTTTCCCGGCAGCCGCTGGATCGGGCCGCTCTTTGCGCTGTTCGTCTTTGCCTACGGCGGCGTGCCTTTCTTGCAGATGGCCGTGCCGGAGCTGCGTACCCGCCGGCCAGGTATGATGACGCTGATCTCGCTGGCGATCACGGTGGCGCTGATCTATAGTGTGGCCGCCATCTTCATTGACCCGGAGGGCGGTTTTTTTTGGGAGCTGGTGACGCTGATTGATGTCATGCTGTTGGGCCATTGGCTGGAGATGCGCAGCGTGCGCCAGGCGTCGGGCGCGCTGGGCGAGCTGGCCAAGCTGATGCCCGACACCGCCGAGCGCATCCGCCCCGACGGCAGCACCGAGCAGGTGGCCGTGGCTGCCCTGCGCGAGGGCGATCTGGTGTTGGTTCGCCCCGGCGCCAGTATTCCCGCAGACGGCGAGGTGGTGGAGGGCGCCTCGTCGGTCAACGAGGCGCTGATCACCGGCGAATCTCGCCCGGTGGAGAAGGGGCCGGGGGATAAGGTGATTGCGGGCGCGACCAACGGCGACGGCAGCCTGCGCGTGCGGGTGACGGCTACCGGCGAAGCGACCGCGCTGGCAGGCATCATGCGGCTGGTGGAGGAGGCCCAGAAAAGCAAGTCGGTCACCCAGGTGCTGGCCGACCGGGCCGCGGGCTGGCTCTTCTATGTGGCCTTGCTGGTAGCGTTGTTGACGGCTGTCGCCTGGAGCCTGGTGGCCGGGCCGAACGTGGAGATGGTGCAGCGGGTGGCGACGGTGCTGGTGATCGCCTGTCCCCATGCGCTAGGGCTGGCGATCCCGCTGGTGGTCGCGATCAGCACCTCTCTGGCCGCGCGCCATGGCATTCTGGTGCGCAACCGGGTGGCCCTAGAGGAGGCGCGCACGGTGGATACTGTGCTCTTTGACAAGACAGGCACCCTGACCCGTGGCTCACAGGGGGTCGTGAGCATGGCCGTTGTCAAGGGGCAAGATCAGGCGGACGCCCTCGCCCTGGCCGCAGCGGTCGAAGGCGATTCGGAACATATGATCGCGCACGCCATCCGGCAAGAGGCCGAAGCGCGGGGCGCGGCGCGCCTGCGCGTCGAGCAGTTCGAGGCGCTCAAGGGCCGCGGGGTGCGCGCTTACTACAATGGCGAGGCGGTCTATGTGGGCGGGCCGCGGTTGCTGGAGATGCTCAAGGCGCCGCTCCCGTCACGTCTCCAGGCTTTCACCACCACCGCGGGCGGGCTGGGCCAAACGGTGGTCTATTTGCTGCGCGGCGACCCGCCGCGGGCAGTCGCCGCCTTTGCCCTGGCCGATGTCATCCGTCCAGAAAGCCGGCTGGCCGTGCAGCGGCTGCAAGCGATGGGCAAGGAGGTGGCGATGGTGACGGGCGACAGCCGCGCCGTCGCCCAGGCCGTGGCCCGCGATCTGAACATTGAGCACGTCTTTGCCGAGGTGCTGCCGGAGCATAAAGATCGACAGGTGAGCGACCTACAGCGCCAGGGTAAAAAGGTGGCGATGGTGGGCGACGGTATCAACGACGCGCCGGCCTTGACCCGCGCCGATGTGGGGATCGCCATCGGCAGCGGCACCGATGTGGCGGTTGCCTCGGCGGATATTATCTTGGTGCAGAGCAACCCGCTGGATGTGGTCAATACGCTTGAGCTGAGCCGGGCGACCCACCGCAAGATGGTCCAGAATCTCTGGTGGGCGACCGGTTACAACATTGTGGCGCTGCCCCTGGCCGCCGGCGTGCTGGCGCCGTGGGGCATTCTCCTCTCTCCTGCCGTGGGCGCGCTCTTCATGTCGCTCAGCACCATCATCGTCGCGCTCAACGCCCAGCTTCTCCACCGGCTCGATCTGGACAATGCTGGGGGAGCCGCTCAGGAGAAAGCGGGATAAGCGGCTCCCCCAGCGCGCCGGCGTCAAGAAAGCGCCCCTAGTTGTCGCAGGAGGCTCAGGCCGTCGCTGTTGCCCCAGTGTTCTACGATCTTGCCCGGAAAATGTTGACCCCCGCCGCGTGGCGGCCGAGACGCTCGCCCGTTTGACCTAGTGGGCCGGCGCAGGGGACAGCCATCGCGCGCGCATCACCGCCCGGTTGTGGCCGGAGAGCAACGCCGCTCTTGGAAGCATGATTCGCGCCGCGTGTGCCGCGCGGCGTCCGGCTTGGCGCCGGCAAGTTAATTCGGAATTGATAGTACTGTTTGACGGTACTTGGCGCTTTCGTGATCCGGTGGTATCCTGTTTTCAAGTGGACGCGCCGCTCGGCGCAGCTCCAGACAGCGTCTTACTCCAAGCTCGACCGGTTATTGTAGATCACAACTGAATCGCCGATTGCCTATTTCCGTTATCCTTCCGTTCGTCCCTAGCGGGTTTATCCACGGGTCTACCTTTGGGTAGTCTGAATGAGGATTCATCCCCAATGGGTGTATGCCCAAGAAGTCAGGAGCGTAGGATGAAGCAGATCGCCAAGTGGACATTGCTGTGCGTGCTTTGCATAGCAGTAGGATTTGGCGCGACCGTGGCGGCGGCCCAGCGGGAGCAGGTCGCCCGGACGTTGGTCGCGATGTTGGCCGAGGTGCGCCTCGCCGGTCAGGATCAGCTCGAAGCCGTGGAAGCAGCGGAGCCGGTGGCGGCGCGTGCACCGGTGGAGGCGTCGCCGGCAGAAGCGGCGCTGGGGACTCTCTCCGCCGCCGGAGCGCCGGCCCTGCAACCGGAGGCTCAACCGGCCCCGCCCGGCGCGTTGACCGCGGTGGGCGTCATCGAGTTGACCCAGCCGCGCCAGGTGGTGCTGGAGGCCAGCGGTCGTATTGACGAGATCAACGTCGAGGTCGGGGACACTGTGGCCGCGGGCGATGTGTTGGTGGCGCTGGATACGACCCATCTGGCGTGGGCGGTGGAGCAGGCGGAGATCGCCTTTGAGACGGCGCGCATCCAGTTTGAGGAGCTAGGCGATGTGGAAGAGAGCGCCGTCGCCGTGGCCGAGGCCGACCTGTTGCTGGCCCGCGAGACCCTGGCCGAGGTGGAGGCAGGGCCGACGGCTGAAGAGCTGGCTGCCGCCGAGAGCGCCGCCGCCGCCGCCTGGGCGCGGGTCGAGGAGTTGGAAGAACAGCCCACGCCAACCCAGATTACCCAGGCGTTAGCCAATCTGCGCCGGGCCGAGATCGCCGTCCAGGCCGCCCAGCGCGAGTATGACAAGATCGCCTGGCTGCCCGAAGCGGCGGCCACCACGGCGGCAGATACGCTCCAACAGGCCACCATTGACCTGGAGGCGGCCCAGGCAGCCTATGAGGAGGCGACCCAGCCTGCCGACGAGTCGGCCATCCAGGCGGCGATTGCCGACGCCCAGAGCGCCCAGGCCGCACTCAACGAGCTGCGCCAAAGCCCGACGCCCGCCGAGCTGGCGGCTGCCCAGGCCGCGGTGGCCGCCGCCGAGAAGGCATTGGCCGACGCGCAGCGCGGGGCCGAGGAGTCGGAGCTACGCGTCGCCGAGCTGGGGGTGCGCAACGCCATGATCGCGCTGGAACAGGCGCGGCTCGACCTGGAAAACGCCGAGGTGGTGGCGCCGATTGACGGCACCATTCTGACCGTGGATGTCGAACTGGGCCAGCAGGCTTCTGCCGGGACGGTGGTGGCGACCATGGGCAACACCTCCGATATCCGGCTCACGGTCAATGTGGAACAGAAGGACATCAGCCGGGTGCAGGTGGGCCAGCCGGTCGCTATCGCCATCTATGCTCTGCCCAACGACACCTTCTTTGGCGTCGTGGACCGGATTGCGCCGGTGGCCGACGCCGAGACCGGCTTTGTCACCTTCCCGGTCGTGATCCGGCTGACCGAAGGGCCGTTGGAGAAGGTGCTGCCGGGGATGACGGCCTCTGCCGCCTTTGCTGTGGACGAGGCGACCGGCCAGCCGGGCGCAGCGCCCACAGCCGCGCCTGCGGCGACGCCGGCGGCTGAAGAGACAGAAGAGGCCGAAGCGACGGCAGCGCCGACCAGTACGCCGACCGAAGCGGCTGCGGCAACACCGGAGGCTGAGGCGACCGCCGAACCCACCGCGGAACCCACTGCCGAACCCACCGCAGCGCCTACGGAGGAGCCGGCGGAAGAACCGGCTGAGGAATCGAGCGAAGAGGCGGCGACGCCCACGGCTGAGGCCGAGCCGACTGCCAGCCGTTAGCGACACCTAGACGCGAACCTAGACACGATAATGGACCGGAAGCTATTCCGTGTGCGGGGCGCGACCGGCGATCCCCACACGCTTGTCATGGCAACGCCCACGCCGCGCCGGCGCTGGGGCGTGCTGGTTGTGGCGATGGCTCTATTGGCCGGGATGACGGCGGCGCTGGTGTTGCTGGCGCGCCCTCAGCTTGGCTCGCTGGAGCTGTTGCCCCAAGAGCCAACCGAGGAACAGGAGCAGACAGCCCAAGCCCTCACCGGCACAGTCACACCCCCGCCAACTCAGTTGCCGATGCAACGGGCGACTGCGGTCGCCCCTGGGATCGTCCCCTTTGGCTCACCGCTGCCGCCGAACATCGTGATGCCCAGCGTCGAGGATTTGCGCAATGTGGACCTGCGCACAGTGGTCGCGCCGCCCACAGCCACGCCCACCCGCACCCCTGTCCCGCCGCCGGAGAGCCTCGACGCGGTGGTGGGCGCAGGGGGCGCGCTCCTTTGGGATGAGGCAGGCCGCCAGGTGGCGCGCGCCCAACAGGGCACACTCCTGACCGTAGATGCCCAATCTGCCGACGGCCGCTGGCTCCACGCCGTCACCGAGACAGGCGAAGCCGGCTGGGTGGCGGTGGATGCGCTGATTGTCTTTGACGCCGCGCGGCTGCGCCGCGCGGAGGTGGTCATCATCCCCATCACGCCCACCCCTGCCGGCGCGGCGGCAGTTGCGCCCGGCGCGACCGCCGCGGAGACAATGCCGGCGACCCCCGTGGCCCTGCCCAATGCCCCAACCGCGCGTGTAGTCGCCGACGGCAGCCGGCTCAACGTGCGCGCCGGGCCGGGGCCGGGTTATCCCATCCTGGCGAAGGCGCAGCCGGGCGAGACGCTGGTCCTACTGGGCCAGGACGCCACCGGCGACTGGCTCCAGGTGGCGGCGCCTGTGACGGGCGGCTTTGGCTGGGTCTCTGCCGAGTTTGTCGAGACCGAGGCGGCGCTCGACGAATTGCCGGTCGTGACCGATGTCAACGACGCCGATCCCGATGCAGCTCCGCCGCCCGGCGATAGCGGCGCTCAGGAGATGGGGATGGCTCCTGGCGGTCCGGCCAGGGGCGGCGTACCTCCCCAGGCCGGCGCGATGTTCCAGGCGGGTCATGGCCCCATCCTCTACCCCACTGCCACGCC
>DATLZJ010000610.1:0-3169 GCA_035574055.1 Caldilineaceae bacterium | reverse complement strand
AAAACGAGACGAGCCACAGCAGGCGCAGGATAGACGCAGGACAAAGGGAAGCCGCGAGGCGAATCAAAAGAAAGCTGAAAGGTTTTGCTGGAGGACAGATGGCAAATTATACGGATGCGGTATGCAAGTTGTGCCGCCGAGAGGGGCAGAAGCTCTTTCTCAAGGGTGAACGCTGCCTGACCCCCAAGTGTGCGATTGAGCGGCGCAATTACCCGCCCGGCGAGCATGGCAAGAAGGCGTCGTTCCGTCGCAAGGTGTCGGACTATGGCATGCAGCTTCGTGAGAAACAGAAGGCGCGCCGCATTTATGGGGTGATGGAGAAGCAGTTCCGTCGCTACTTCCGCGAGGCATCCCGCCGCAAGGGGATGACGGGCGCTACGCTGTTGGCGCTCCTGGAGAGCCGGCTGGACAACGTGGTTTACCGGTTGGGCTTTGCCGATAGCCGGTCGCAGGCGCGCCAGCTTGTGCGCCATGGGCATTTTGAAGTGAATGGTCGCAAGACCAATATCCCTTCCTACATCGTCAATGTTGGCGACACCATCGCGGTGCGCGCAAACAGCCGGGACAAGGCCTACTTCAAGGACCGCGCGCAGCTCATGGAGAGCAGCAAGGTGCCTGGGTGGTTGAGTCTGAACTTGATGAATATGAGCGGCACTGTCCAGGCCGAGCCAGGCCGTGAGGATATCGAGATTCCTCTGAACGAGCAGCTCATTGTCGAGTACTATAGCCGCTAAGAAGGCTGCTGGCTGCTGACCAGGGTCAGAGCCGGGGATAGAGGGGGAGCGACCTGCTCCGCTCTCTGGAGCCGGCAGTCAGCCGATAAGGGCATATGAGCGCCGGCCCATGTTCAGCCGGCGCGTGTACACAGTAGGGAGGGTTGCCCTTGATGAATATGGTTTTACCCAAAATTGAAGTTGAGGCCAGTTCTCGGAACTACGGCCATTTTGTGATCAGCCCGTTGGAGAGTGGCTACGGGATCACGCTGGGCAACGCCCTGCGCCGGGTCTTGTTGTCGAGCCTGCCTGGCGCAGCGGTCACCTCCATCCGGTTGACCGGCATTCATCATGAGTTTTCTGCCATCCCGCATGTGCGGGAGGACATGACGCGCCTGATCTTGAATGTCAAGCAGATTCGCATGATCAGCCGCAGTGAGGACCCGGTGCGCATCCATGTGGAGGTGACGCACGAGGGGCCGGTGACGGCAGGCGACTTGATCTGCCCGCCGGAGGTGGAGATCGTCAACCCGGACCAGTATCTCCTGACCGCCGACTCCAACGATGTTGATCTCGACATCGAGATGGTGGTCAGCACGGGCCGAGGCTACAGCCCTGCCGAAGACCGCACCCGCCTGCCGCTGGGCGAGATTCCGGTGGACGCCATCTATAGCCCGGTCAAGAAGGCCGCCTATCGGGTGGAGCGCACCCGCATCGGCCAGCAGACCGACTATGACCGGCTCAACCTGGAGATTTGGACCGACGGCACCATCTCGCCGGAGGAGGCGCTCCGTCGCTCGGCGGAGATCCTGGTGCAGCATCTGACGCTGCTGGCCGGCGCCCGCGTGATGGAAGCCGAGCAGCCCGAAGAGGAAGAGGAGGGCATCCCCAGCCGCATCTATGATGCGCCCATCGAGGAGCTGGAGCTGACCGTCCGCGCCTACAACTGTCTCAAGCGCGCCGGCATCACCAAGGTCGGTGAAATCCTGCGCCGCATGGAGAAGGGCGAGGAGGAGATGCTCGCCATCCGCAACTTCGGCAAGAAGTCGCTGGATGAGCTGGTGGACAAGCTACGCGAGAAGAACTATCTGAATGTGCCGGGTGTGGACCTGAGCGCATTCTTTGGTGGAGACGGCTATCGCAGCGACAGCGATGAGGAAGCCGACGACGAGACCGACGACGAGCTGGAAGAAGCCGGCAGCGTCTAGAGAAAATCGCCGTTCATCTGCTTGGGGAATAGATTATCATGCGCCATCGAGTTGCAGGACGTCATTTGGGCCGCGATGCCGGCCATCGGAAAGCCCTGTTCCGGAACCTTGTGCGCGAGCTATATATCCATGAGCGCATCATTACCACCGAGGCGAAGGCGCGCTCGATCCGGGGTGAGGCTGAGAAGCTGATTACCAAGGCCAAGCGGGCGCTGGCCGACGGCGGCAACCGCGTTCATGCCCAGCGCCTGGTCAACGCCTATCTGAACGATAAGGCGGTATCGAAGAAGGTCTTTGATGTGCTGGCCCCGCGCTACACCAACCGGCCCGGCGGCTACACGCGCATCGTCAAGATCGGCAAGCGCCAGGGCGATGCCGCCGACATGGCGATCATCGAGCTGGTTGAGGGTGAGCAGGCGGCCTCGTAAGGCCCGCTGCTAAGACTGTACCTTACGAATCAGGCTGGATGGAGCAGCCTGGATAGTGGCGAAATCCGGACGTGTGAAGGGTGGGCCAGCTCCCGACGCTCTGGGTGGCGAGCCTAGTAGCCTATGACGGCACGGGCTTCCACGGTTTCCAGTATCAGGTGGGAGCGCCCACGGTCCAGGGTGAGCTGGAGCGGGCGCTGAACGCCTTTGCCCAGCCGCAGAGCCGGGTAAGCGGGGCAGGCCGCACCGATGCCGGCGTCCATGCCCGGGGGCAGGTCATTGCCGTGCGCGTGGCCTGGCGCCATCCGCTGGAAAAGCTGCAAGACGCGTGGAATGCGCACCTGCCGGCGACTATCAGCCTGCGCAGGCTGGTGGAGGCGCCGGAGCGCTTTCACCCGCGCTTCAGCGCCACGGCCCGCACTTACCGCTATACGGTCATCCGGGCCGCTGACCGCCGTCCTCAACGCTCGCCGTTGACGGACCGGTATGCGTTGCTGGAGACGAGGCCGCTGGACCTGGCGGCGATGGCAGAGGCGGCAAGCCATCTCATCGGCGAGCACGATTTTGCCACCTTCGGCCAACCCACCCAAGGAGAGTCCACCGTGCGGCGGGTCACCCAAGCGCAGTGGCAAGTGGTGGAGCCGTCGCTGCCGGAACTGGACCGCTATCCAGGGCAAGCGTGGGTCTTTACAATCACGGCCAATGGCTTTCTGCGACAGATGGTGCGGAGCCTGGTCGGGACGTTGCTGGCGGTAGGGCGTGGTGAGGTGGACGCGACGGCGATTCCGGCGCTGCTGGCAGCCCGCGAGCGCCGCTTGGC
>DATLZJ010000609.1:0-3909 GCA_035574055.1 Caldilineaceae bacterium | reverse complement strand
TGTGGCGGTTGACCCGCTCCAGCCGGAGGTGGTCTACGTTGCCACCGGCTACCTCTACGGCAGCAGCGAGGTGCATGAGGCGCCCGGCATGGTGGCGATGAGCGCCGACAGCGCCCAGGCATGGACGCCCCTGGTCGAGCGGATGGAGGTAGCGGTGGCCGACTTGATGCCGGTGGCGGGCATGGACGGGGCCGTCTATGCGCTGACCACCCAGAGCCGCACGCCGCTGGCCTTGGGTGAGGCGCCGGTCGCCGCTGAGGTCGTAGTGGCCCCGGCAGCCGAGGATGGGTTGAGCGCCACCGGCCTGTTGGCCTGGATCGTCGCCGCTCTGGCCGCCCTGGCCCTGGTCTTTGCGGTCGCCAGCGACCTGCGCAGCCGCCGCCTGGAGCCGGTTCGCCGGCTGGCCCCCGATGTGGCGCGCAGCAACCGGTAACTACTGGGCAGCAAGGGATAATCGGGCGGGACCCGTTGAGATAGATGAACGAGCCTCCTGGCATCCGCCAGGAGGCTCGCCTGTGACGGGGTTAGGGTGATTTCATAGACCTCACTCAGTAACAGATCTCGCTCAGTAATTGTCGGTGAGCTTGACCAGGTTGCCCGAGCTGCGCAGGCCGACAAAGACTGTATTGGTGTCGCCGTTCACCGCCACCGCAAAGGGATCCGTCCCCAGTGGAACCGTCGCCAGCACGCCATTGGTGAAGCCATTCAGCACCGACAGGCTGTTAGCGCCGGTGTTCACATTGAAGACATGGTTGGTGGCCGGGTTCGCCTCTAGCCCTGTACCGCCCACCTGGGATGAGAAGATGCTGCCGCCGCTGGGGAGCGGCTGGGTGCTGAAGCGGCCCCACAAGCTGTTGAGCTGCGGCTCCCATACATCTAGGTACCAGTTGCTCTGCGCGTCGGCCCAAACCAGGTAGAGCCGTTGGGTATTGGCGCTGTACTCCAGCTCGAAGAGTTGGCGCTGGTCGTCGAAGCGCGGGCCGGCGAAGGCTTGCCACTGGTTATTCTCCCGGCGCACCACGCTCATGCTGGCGGAGTCGCGGTGGCTAATGTAGATGCGCTGGTTGATGGGGTCGGCGGCGATGCCGAACGGCCCGGAGCCTTGGGTGCTGATGTCCTGGGCAATGGTGAGTCCCTGGATGACCACCAGCCGGCTGTTGGCGCGCACCAGCACAAAGACCATATCCAGATCGGGCAAGACCTCCATCAGCGATGGGTTGCCGCCGACGGCGATGCGCTGGAGGATGTCCAGGGTATTTGCATCGTAGACCCAGACCTCGCCGCCCGCAAAGTTGCTCACATAGACCCGGTTGGTCTGCTCGTTGACCACAATGCCCCAGGGCTGCGGGCCGGCAGCGGCCTCATCAAGGATTGCCACTGTATCAGGGTTAACGAGCAGCAAGCGGTCGGGGTTGCGCGCCACCACATAGAGCCGGTTGGTGCCCTCATGCACGGCCAGCGCCTTGATCTCGCTGGTCAAATCACAGCCAATGGGCGGCGGGCAGGGGGTGGGCGGCTGCTGTGGCGGCGTGGCGCGGATGATCGGCAGGTAGAGGATGGGAACGAAGGCCGTCACTCTGACCGAGGCTGTGTCGCTCACCGGCACACCCAGCGGGCTGAGCGCTGTCACCGTGGCCGTGTTGACCGTCGTCTGAGTGATGAACTCAGAGCAGGTGTAGCCCCAGCTCTCGGTGAGGTCCAGCAGGTTATTGCTATTGGCGTCTCCGCCGGTGAAGGTCAGGGTGCAGCGGTTGTCCACCAGCGTCACATCGTGCAGCGGCTGATTACCCGCATTGGTCAAGATGAGGGTGTAGGTAACGGTCGTGCTGACCGGCACCGCGGTATCATTGACCGTTTTTACCAGCGCGATGGCCGGCGCGAGCGGGATCGCCGTGACCAGCGCCGTCGCCGTGTCCGTCACCGGTACGCCGCTCGCCGTTTGCGCCGTCACCGTCGCGGTATTGACGACGGTCTGGGTGATGACCACAGCGCAGGTGTAGGTCCAAGTCTCAGCCAGATCAAGGATATTGTTGCCGTTGAGATCGCCGCCCACCAAGCTCACCGAGCAGCGGTTGTCCACCAGCGTCACCGACTGGAGCGGCAGCGCGCCGGGGTTGCTGACCGTCAGCGTGTAGGTGACGGGGCTTCCCACCAGCACCGAGGCGGCGCTGGCGACTTTATTCAGATCAATCGCCGGCTCCTGGTCTACTGGCGTCTCGACTTCCGGCTCATCGGTCTCATCGCCTACCCGCACCACGGCAACATTGCGGACCCGATCAACCTCTTCGGGCAGCGGGTCGTCCAGCCGGACATCGAAGGTGACGGTAAAGACGCCGGCAATGGGCAGCGGCCCTAGGTCTATGCCGCCCTCGTCCAGGGGGAAGGGGGTGCCGGTGAGATTATCGGCCAGGGTCAACGGCGCGCCGGTGGTTATAACCACGGTGCTGCTCAGGATGTATGCAGTATGGACAGGTACGGTGTCGCTGATGAATACATTGGGCAGCGCCACCCGGCTGGCGTTGCGCACCAGAATGGTGTAGCGGAGGGCGTCGCCGCCGTCCACGCGGCCGTCGCCGTCGCGGTCGTCAATCAGCTCGGCGCTCTTGCCGGCCTCGAAGCTGGCGGCGGGCGGCGCAGAGGTGCCGAGGTCAAGCGCCGGGCTGTCCTCCGAAGCGCCATCCGGGTCCTGTCCCCAAGCCGCCGCCAGCCGCGCGCCGCTGGGTTGGGCCGGGTTTGGGTCGCAGACATAGACCAACATGCCGGTCTGGTCGCCGTCGGCGTCGCGAATCTTGGCGTTGGCGAACTCCGGCAGGATAAAGTGCTGGTCATATTGAAAGCCGTTGGCGTCGGTAAGCGGCCCGACACCGTCGCCGTTATAATCGGCGCAGAGGCGCACCGTGGGCGGCCCGCCGTTGGCCAGCACCGGCATGACCCAAACCGGGCTGCTGTTCTCGGTGGGGTTTACCGGGCTGTCAGGGTCGCGGCCTGCGCCCCAGCCGATCAGGGTTTGGGCGGTCAGCCGCTTCTCTGGGATGAGATCAAAGCCCCAGTCGGCGGAGGAGCGGTCGCTGGAGGTGGTGTCAATGACGGCGATGGCCGCGAAGGGCCGGCCATCGGGCGCGACAAAGGCCGCTCCCGTGCCATCCGGCAGGTCGTTGGCCAGCGTCCCGCCGGCAGGCACCGTCAGCGTGATCATGACGCCGCCCGAAATCTCACGGGTCACGGTCAGCGGGGTTACGGACGGGTTGTAAAGATAGGCTGTCGTGCCGCGGGCCGGAATGGTGCTCACCGGGCTGTAATAGGCGTCGTCCCACTGGTCCACCGGAAAAAGCACATGCCAGCGGGCCTCATAAATGGCGCAGATGTCGCCGGTGATCATAGTGACCTGGACGGGGGCCGTTGCGCTGACCGTTGCGCCCTGGCGAATCGTGCCGGGGGTGAGATAGCTTTCGCCCTGCCCCAGGGTGGCGGACAGCTCAAAGCTGCCGTTGTTGTCGCCATCCACCTGAACCAGCGTACCCGGCGCAGCCGCCATGATGGCGAGGCTGGTGTACTCAAACAAATCGGGCGCAGGTACAACTGTATCCACACCCACCGGCGCGCGGTAGGCCGTGCCCCACTGGTTCACTGGATAGCCTTCCACAGCGCCGGCATGGAGCGTTTCCGGCCCATCCGCCCAAAGCGCGCGGGTCAGGGCGATGGTGCGGGTCGAGGCGATGCGGTCGCTGCCGTCATAGTCGAGTACAGCCTGGCGGGTGGCGCTGACAATATCTTCGCGTACCACGACCACCGTGTTGGCAGCGAAGAGATCGCCCAAGACACCGGGGGCCGCGCCGTTGGCGGGGTTGCCGTCGCCCCAGATTTCGGTGGTCGCCTGGAGAGGCTGGGTCACATCCACTTCAAAGCCAT
>DATLZJ010000608.1:0-2476 GCA_035574055.1 Caldilineaceae bacterium | reverse complement strand
CCCTGCCCGCCGACGCCACCAGCATCGTCTTGAGCTTCCGCTATTACCCGCTCTATGAGAGCACGCCGGGACCGGGCGACCTGCAATATGTGGACATCTACACCGTAGACCCCCCGCGCTTCGCCGGCCGCGCGCTAGGGGCGCAGCTCAACGACCGCACCTGGCGCATCACCGACTATGACCTGACCTCGCTGGCGGGCCAGCAGGTGCGGCTGGTCTTCGCCGTCAACAACGACGGCGTGGAGGGGCGCACGGCCATGTATGTAGATAACGTGTCGGTCATGGCCTGTAACTTCCGCAACATTGTCACATCCACAGGCCGCTTCTCATCCGAAGGCACAGCCCTGCCGGATGCGACCCTCACCCCGCAAGCGCCGCTCAACGAGGCGACCGTCACCCGATCCTCCGACGAGGATGGGGGGCGGGCCGTGGCGCTGCCCGCCGTAGGCGAGCCGCTGGACCAGGCCAACGAGACCTCCCGCGCCTGGCTGGCCCGCCTGGGCGCCGTTGGGGTGCTGGTCGGTGTGCTCGGCGCCATCGGCTTTGCCGCCCTGGTCATCATCGGCGCCAGGCGGGACGGCGGCTAACCCCTGCGGCTCAGATTGGCTCCGTCTGCTCAGTCAAGCGTCTGAAGCACTACAGCTACATTTTTTCTACAGACAGATAGGCTATGGTGAGCGTCAGCCGGCTACAACGCCATGAGCAAGTAGTCCGTCCGCGCACAACATCACATTCAATCGAATCAAGTTTACAGCTTCTTCCGTCTCATCTTTTATACTTAGGGGTTTTATACTTAAGGTTAAAAGTCTGCGCTTCATAAAAGAGCCTCCGCTTCATGGATGTCTTCTTTGAATCGAAGCGGTTGGCGAAACTGCTCCAATCCCCGAAGCAGATGACGCGGGCGTTTGGGGCTGAGAACGCCACGTTGATCCAACGGCGTCTGGAGAACCTTCACATCGCACGCAACCTTGAAGAAGCTCGGCATCTGCCGGGCGAACTGCATGAGCTAAGTAGCGTTCGCGTTGGAACACTGGCGATCCGGCTGCGGGGTGGATTGCGGCTGCTCATTGCACCCGCCGATGAGCCGGCGCCTCGCAAGCCGGACGGGGGATTGGAAAGCCATTGTGGCGGTGGTGGTGATCGGCGTGGAGGACTATCATGACTGCAAAACGAATCCTCTATCAACCAGAGAACATTAGCCCGCCGGGCGAAACCGTGTTTGCCGCGGATACGCTGATCCCGCCGATATATATGCAGGAGCTAGCGGGGCTGACTTCCAAGGCGGCGGTACAAAGCTTTGCCGCTCGGATCGGCATCCACCCAGGCATTGTCGTCGGGCGCTTGCAGCACGACGGAATCATCCCACAATCGTGGATGAACGAGTTGAAAGACTCCTTTACCTGGAGAGAGCCGGTCGCTGGCTGAACTGAAATCGGGCCGTAGGTTTCCCTCTATGCTCTCTTCACTTGAGCAGCGTATCCTAGACCAAATAGACCACGATCTCCTCATCCGCTGGGTGCAGGAACTGACCCGCATCCCGTCAGTCTGGCGGCCTGAGCTGGGGACCGGCGAGGCCGCGGCCGCCGCCTGGGTCGCGGCGCGCTGCCGCGAGATCGGCCTGGAGACCCATGTGGAGGAGGTCGCGCCGGGCCGGCCCAATGTCATCGCCCGCTATGGTCGAAGCCCTGGCCCCACCCTCATGCTTGAAGGGCATACCGATGTGGTGACCGAGGGCGATCCGGCCCAATGGACCGACCCGCCCTTCAGCGCAACCCTGCGCGATGGCCGCATCTATGGCCGGGGCGCCAATGATATGAAGGCAGGCGTGGTCTGCGCGCTCATGGCCGCGCGCGCCCTCGTTGCCAGCGGCGTCGAGCTGCGCGGCAACCTGCTCCTGGGCATCGTCTGCGATGAAGAAGGGGAGATGAGCGGCATCAAGCATTTCGTGGAGCGGGGTTGGGCCGATGCAGTCGACGCGGCGCTCATCTGTGAGCCAGAGGAAAATCACATCTGTATCGCCCAAAAGGGGGCAATGTGGGTGCGCGTCACCCTCTGCGGCGTCATGTGCCACGGCGCCATGCCCTTAAGCGGCGTCAACACAGCCTACCCTATGGCGCGCTTCCTGACGCTGGTGCAGAGCCTGGAGGAGCGAGAGATCGCCCGCCACGGGCAACACCCGCTCTTGGGCCAGCCGAGCATCACGCCCACCATCTTGCGCTCGCCCCCGCCCGGCCAGGGCGAAGCCCAAAAGAATGTGGTGCCTGCCGCCAGTGAGACCGTGCTGGACTTCCGGCTGCTGCCCGGCCAGGAGCCGGAGCGGTTGGTCCGTGCGCTGGAGCAGATGTTGGCGGCAGTGACGGCGGTAGACGAGCGCTTGAGCTACCAACTGGAGGTGCTGGAGGTGCGCGAGCCAACCGCGACCGATCCGGACCACCCGCTAGTGCAGGCGTTGGCCGGCGCTTACCAAGACCTGACC
>DATLZJ010000607.1:0-5477 GCA_035574055.1 Caldilineaceae bacterium | reverse complement strand
TTGGGAAAAGAAGAAGATCACGATCAATGGCAGCACGGCGACCACCGAGGCCGCCATGAGCCAGTGCCATGGAGTCTGGACTGAGTAAAACTGTCGAAACATGGCGAGGCCCAGGGGGACTGTGTAGAGCTTTTGTGAGTTCAAATAGATCAAGGGGAGCAGAAATTCATTCCATGACCAGAAGAAGGCCAGGATAGCAACCGTCGCCGTGGCGGCTTTGGACATGGGCATGACAATCCGCAGATAGATGTCAAAGTGGTTGCAGCCGTCAATCTTGGCGGCGTCGGTAATCTCCGAGGCAACCCCCATGAAGAACTGGCGGTAGAGAAAGATGTTGAAGGGCTGGCCGAAGAAGAAGGGCACAGTCAAGGGCAGAAAGGTATTGATCCAATTCAACTCGCGGAAGATCAGAAAGGTCGGGATCATGGTCACCTGGTTAGGCAGCATCAGGGTCGCCAGCACAATGGCAAAAAGACCATTCCGACCCCAGCCGCGGATACGGGCAAAGCCATAACCGACCAGGGACGAGGAGAGCACTGCGCCAATCACCACCAGTGAGGAGACAACGGCGCTGTTCAGGAAGTAGCGGCCAAAGGGCGCAGCGGTGAGCGCATCTCGGTAGTTCTCCCAGCGGATGACTTCGGGTAGAGGGCGGGGAGGAAAGAGAAAGATTTCGACCTGCGCCTTGAGCGAGCTGGAGAGCATCCACAGGAACGGGAGCGCAAAGGCGACGCCGCCCGCGACCAAGATCAGGTAGACCATCAGCACGCCGCTCAACCGGCGGGCGCTGATGCGCCCCCAAGCAGATTCGTGTATCCGGGGCAGGGTGTGGGCCTTGGTCTGCGCCATGGCTAGCTCCTCGTTTACATCTGATAGAACACCCTATCTCGTGAAGTGCGGAAGACGAGATAGGTAAAGAAGGCGATGATGATGAACAGCACCCACGCCAGGGCCGAGGCGTACCCCATCTGGAAGTATTGAAAGGCGTTGCGATAGAGGTAGAGCACATAGAAGAGACTGGCATTGCCTGGCCCGCCTTCGGTCATCACATAGGCTTGGGTGAAGACTTGAAAGGAGCCGATGATGCCCATGATCAGGTTGAAGAGGATGACGGGCGAGACAATGGGGATGGTGACATTCCACATCTTGCGCCACGACCCCGCTCCATCTAGCTCTGCCGCCTCGTACAACTCCATAGGCACGCTCTGCAATCCGGCCAGAAAGATCACCATCGAAGTGCCCACGCCCCACAGGTTCATCATCACGAACGAGGGGATCACCCAAGTCTGCGAGTAAATCCATTCCGGCCCCTGGATGCCCACGAAACTGAGCAGCCAGTTGATCAGCCCGAACTTGGGGTTGAGGATCCACATCCAAAGCATCGCCACAGCCACACCCGACACCAACGACGGGAGATAGTAGAGCGTGCGGAAGAAGGCAATGCCCGGTACCCGCACGTTCATCAGTAGGGCGAGCAGAAAGGCGAAGGTGAGGGCGGTGGGCACATTGAGTAGGGTATAGATAGACGTCACCTTGAGCGACTGCCAGAAGAGGTCATCGCTGAACATCGCCTTCCAGTTGCTCAGACCCACAAACTCCGGAGGCGATATCAGCTCCCAGCGCATAAAGGAGATGGCAATGGACGCCACCATCGGCCCGGCTGTAAAGACGAGAAAGCCAATGATCCAGGGGGAGATAAATAGGTAGAACCAGAGGTTCTCGATGAAGACGAGCCGGCGCACGCCCAAAATGCGCCGCTCGCTGACCGGTGCCGCCATGGGTGTTTCTCCTTGTAGGGACATCCGCAAGGGATGCGTTGGGGAGGCGCCCCTTGTGGATGTCTTGATCCCATAGGGGCGCCTCTCGTGCGCGCCCGGAGCGGGCAGGCACAAGGCCTGCCCCTACGAGGCCGGAACCTTCACCAATGCCAATGGATACTGATTACAACTGAGCGTGTCTTCGCCGCGGCGGAGCGCCAGCCTGACTGTGTACGCGCCCACGGTCAGATCGTCCGCCAGCGCCAGTTCCACGCGTGGGAGCGTGACGACGCTGTCCGCGGCGATGGTAGGGGCGCGGCCTTCCACTTTGGCGACTTCATGCCCCTCTTGTTCCAGCGTCACGACGTAGGTGCAACCGTCGAGCGTTTCGTGCCGGTCATTGACCACCCAGCAGCCGATTCGCAAGGGGCGGGGATGGCCGCCGCGGTCGGCGCCGATCAGCACCTTCTCCCTGCCCAGCGTCGTGCCGATCAGCACCGGCTGGTAGACCTGCTGCAAGGTGAAGTATCCCTGTTTGGGGACACGGTGGTATGAGACCACGGACCAGGTGATGGACGGCCAGCAGTCCATAAACATGAACTGGAACATGCCGCCGATATGCGTGTACTTGTGACGGCGGTAATGTTCGACGGCGAACTTAAGCAGGTCTGCCTGATAACGCTGAGAATTTTCGACAAACTCCTCCAGGCTTCCGCCCATCTCGATCCCGGCTACATGGAAGGTCTGGTCATACTGGAAATCATGGTAGGCCAGCCCATCCCAGCCGGGCGGCCAAGTGTCGCCGCCGCGCATCCGGCGCACTTCCTCGACCGAGGGCAGCGCCTGCGCCCCAAATTCGGTGAGGATGGGCGCGCCGGGCAGGGTTAGGTAGTCGCGCACATGGCCGCTGTACCAACCGGGGTAGGCATGCTCGCTGAACTCCGAGGTGGCGCGCACATAGCGGGAGGAGTCAGCCTGGGCTGCGGCTTGGGCCAGCACCGGATTGAGGACCACGCGGTTGTGGTACGAGGATTCGTTCTGGGTACACCAGAGGGCGATGCAGGCGTGGTTATACAGAAAATGCACCATCTCCTGCACCTGCCGAGCGGCCTCGTGGGTAAAGCGCGGGTCCGGCGTGTAGCCCCACTGCAAGGCAAAGTCCTGCCAGACGATGATCCCGGCCCGGTCACAGGCCGTATAAAACTCATCCCGGTTGATGTGGACACAGACGCGCACGCCATTGATATGGGCAGCCTTGAGCATCTCGATGTCCCGCCCGATCATGGCGGCGTCATACTCGCCTAGCCAGAGCGTAGGGATCACATTCGTGCCGCGCACAAAGAAGCGCACGCCATTGACCGTCCATTCGCCGGTATGGGGGTTAAGGGTCAGCTCGCGAATGCCAAATTCGGTCTCGAAGCGGGAAAGAACCTGACCACCCTCATGCAGCTCGGCGCGCAGGGTATAGAGGTAAGGCTCGCCCAAGTCCCATGGCCACCAGAGCTTCGGCTCCGGCGCCGCTACCACCGCGACGTGATGGCTGACCCCTTTGGGCACATGGATCGGCAGCATCACTGCCCCATCGTCCAGCGAGAGGCGCAATGTGAACTCGCCGCCGGCGGCGCTATCCACATCCAACTCGACCCGAACCAGCGCCTGCACGCCCCGCGCTTCCTCATCCGCCGTAAAGAGCGAGCTGCTGGCCTCGCGGGGCGTCAGCTTGCTGCTGGCGCGCACATGGGTCACGAAGGTGTGGGGGCGGACCTCCAGATAGACGTCGCCCCAGATGCCGCCTGAGTTCTTCTCCTGGCCGGTGGCTAAGTCCCAACTGCCGGGCCGGCAGTCCCAATGGGAGAGGATGCCTTTGATCAGCCACTTGTGGTCCGGCCAGACTGAACCAGGTTCTTCTTTGGGGCAGTCCACATCCACTTGCAAGTCATTGTCGCCTGCCCGTAGCTGGTCAGTCACCTCAAAGGCAAAGGGCTGGAAGTAGCCGGTATGGCGGCCCAGAAACTGGCCGTTGAGCGTCACATCGGCGAAATAGTCAACCCCGCGAAAAACCAGAAAGACCCGCTCATGTGGGGCGGTATCAGGACGGGGAAAGCTGCGAGTGAACCGCACCCGCCCATCAAAGGAGTCCAGCCCGCGCAACTGCCAGTTCATGGGCAGTTCCATCTCGCCGCCGGGAGGCAAGTTGTCGGTTGACTCAACGAGCGAGCCATCGGCCTGGACGGTCGTCCACGCCAGCGGCTCATAATGCCAGGTTCCGTTCAGGCTAATGCGTCGTTCCATGGTCGTCAATTGCTTCCTTGTCCGGTCGTGATTAGGCATGGATAGTTGTAGCCCACGTCCAGCACATCGCGGGCGATGGCTGCGCCGATCTCCATACCGGCCTGCTCTGCCCTGCCGGCCAGCGCAGCTTGGGCAATGGGCGCGGGAAACTCCAGCCCGCCCTTTTCCGGCGGTAAGGGCGAGGAGTCGCCGCCTCGATGGTCCACACAGACGATGAGCGGTCCGGGCAGGTCCAATTCGCTGTTCACCTGCTGTAAGCCCCTCAGATAGTGGGCAATCTGCCGGCGGGTAGGGTGCGCCGTGCGGCCACTGGGATAGATCAGACCGCCAGGGCGGTAGTGGCGCAGGAAGTTGCGCTCATAGTGGCCGACCTGGGCTGATCTCCCGGCGGTGTAGATGAAGAGCTGGCCGATCTTGGTTTCGAGGTCCACGAGTCGATCCTTGGTGTAGTTTCATCGGTTGGCGCAATCATCCAAGCGAGGCGCCAGCTTGGGCGCGCGCATCCGCCTGGAGCGCCGCGAAGACCTGCTCATCAATGGGGATGCCCAACATCTGCAAGGCCAACACCCCCGCGCCCAGGACGGGCGGTAGCTCGGCCAGGGTGAGCCGGCAGTGGGGCAGCCTGGCCTGGACCGCATCCGTAAAGGGCTGAAGGACGATCGCGCCTGCCTGGAAGATGCCGCCCACCAGCGCCAGCTCGCAGGGCCGCCCGTCCAGCCCCAAGCGCCGGGCCACGGCGAGCACGCAATCCGCCATCTCCTCACAGCCTCGGTGGATGAGCGTGTTTGCATAGGGATCACCGGCGCTGGCAGCGTCAATGACCAGCAGCCCCAGGCGAGCGACCTCGCTGCGTGAAAGCTGTTCCACATAGAGCCGGTGCATGATCTCGTTCATATCGCCAAGGCCGAGCGCCGCCAGCACACGCTCCTCCAACGAGCTGGGGGGGATACGCCCATCGTAGCTGCGCACGGCTGCGATCATGGCCTGCATCCCCAGCCAGTACCCGCTGCCCTCGTCGGCCAGGAGATGACCCCACCCGCCGGAGCGCCAGCTTTCCCCCGCCGCGTTCATGCCAAAGGTGGAGGAACCCGTTCCCGCGATCTGGACAATACCGGGCCGGCCCGTCAGCCCACCTGCCAACGCGATGCGACAGTCGTGGTCAACGCCGGTGCGGTCGGGCGCTGCCAGATGTAAGGCTTGGGCGATCTGGTGGATGACCTGCCGGTCTTGGGGGGAGACGACGCCCGCCATGCCCAGGAAGGCGGCGGCAAAGGGCTGGGCGTCCAGGTGAGCCGCCCGGCGCGCGGCCTCGACGGCCTGAGCAAGGTTCTGCTGCGCCACCGCTGCGCCCACGTCGTCGTAATTCGACGGGCCGCCCACGCCGGTCGCGAGCACATGCCCCTGTTCGTCCAGGATCGCCACCAGGGT
>DATLZJ010000606.1:0-3529 GCA_035574055.1 Caldilineaceae bacterium | reverse complement strand
AAAATATCTGCCGTATTGCCACGGTTGCCCAGCTCGCGATGGATGCGCAGCGCCTCTTGGTAGAGCAAGGAGGCGCGGGTGAGATCGCCGCCTTGGCCCGCCAGCAGCGCCAAATTCCAAAGCACCGTGGCGATTCCGGCCCGGTTCCCCAGCCGCCGGTTGATGCCCAGACTTTCGTCCAGGCAGGCCTGGGCCGCCTGGCGGTCCCCCTGATGCATACAGACCAGGCCCAGCATGTTGAGCGCCTGGCCCAGCGCGTGCAGATGTTGCGCCGGACGCGCGTAGCGCACAGTCTCCTCCAGATAGCTGCGCGCCGCCTGGTAATCGCCCAGCTCCCAAAAGGCAGCGCCCACGCCAATCAGCGCGGTCTCAACGCCGTCGTCATACTCGATCTGGCGCGCTAGCGTCAGGCTGCGCTCATGGTGGGCGCGTGCGGCCAGGAAATTGCTCTGCTGGAAGGCAATCCGCCCCAGCGCGTTGAAGGCGTCCACCTCGGTCTGCGTCGTCACGCCGGTCTCAAGCTGGTGTTCGAGCCGGCCGAGGAGCGTTTCGAGCCAGCGCCGGCCTTCACTCAGGTAGCCTCGGATGCACCAGAAGCGGGTCAGGGCGCTGCCCAGTTGGAGGCCGGCCTCGGTTCTATCGGGCGCAGCAGTATACCAGGCCAACGCCGCGCGCAGATTGTCATGCTCACGCGCCAGCCGCTCCAGCCAAAGCGCCTGGTCAGGGCCGCTCAACTCCAGGTCGGCCCGGCGGGCCAGCGCGAGGCACCAGGCGGCGTGCTGCCCGCGCCAGTGGGCCTCTTGGTCTGTGACGCGCAGCCGCGCGGCGGCATAGTGGCGGATGGGCGCCAACAGGCGATAGCGCATCTCCGCGCCTGCTTCGGCGGCGATGACCAACGACTTCTCTACCAGGTCGGCCAACAGATCGAGCAGGTCGTCCTGGGCAAGCCCGTCGCCGGCGCAAACGCTCTCCACAGCCTCCAGGCTAAAGCTGCCCGCAAAGACGGCCAGGCGGGTAAAAAAGGCCTGCTCCGCAGGCGAGAGCAGGTCAAAGCTCCAATCCAGCGCGGCGCGCAGGGTCCGGTGGCGCGGCGCGCCCGCCTGTGCGCCGCGGGTCAGCAGGCGCACACTGTCGCCCAGGCGGTCGAGGATCTGTTTGGGCGACAGCACATTGACGCGCGCCGCTGCCAGCTCAATCGCCAGGGGCATTCCCTCGAGCCGGCGGCAGATTTCGGCGACAATCTCAGCGTTTTGGTCGTGGAGCGTGAACGCGGGCGACACCATCCTGGCTCGCTCCACCCAGAGGCGCACCGCCTCCACCTGAGCCAGTTCGGCAGGCGAGGCTGGCTGTGCGCCGGGCACGGCCAGCATGGGCGCGGGATAGACCTGCTCGCCCTCGACGGCCAGAGGCGCGCGGCTGGTGGCGAGCACGCGCGCCAGCACGCCGGCGCTGAATAAGGTGGTGAGCAGGTCTGCACAGGCGGCGCGCAGGTGCTCGCAGTTGTCGAGGATAAGCAGGGGGCCGCACTCGCGCAGATGCTCGATGAGCAGTTCAGTAACGGAATGGCTTGATTGCTCGCGCAGCCCCAGCGCGGCAGCCACAGCCTGCGGCGCCAGGGCAGGGTCGGCGAGCGCGGCCAGGTCCACCCAATAGACGCCATCGGGGTAATCGGCCAGGGCCTCTTCGGCCACGCGCAAGGCCAGACGCGTCTTGCCGCTGCCGCCGCTTCCGGTCAGGGTCAGCAGGCGGGTGGCGCGCAACAACTGCCGGATGTCGGCGATGGCGGATTCACAGCCGATAAAACTGGTCTGCGGAATGGGGAGAGGAGGGTGGGGCCTGGCGGCCTCAAGTTGGCTGCGCATCGTCCGCCGATCAGCCGAAGCGTTCTTCCTTCCAGGGGTCGCCCTCCATATGGTAGCCGGCGCGCTCCCAGAAGCCGGGCCGGTCGCCGGCCATCAGCTCAATCCCGCGCAGCCACTTGGCGCTCTTCCAGAAGTAACGCTTGGGCACCAGCAGCCGCAGCGGAAAGCCGTGGTCTGCTTCCAGCGGCCGGCCATTATACTGGTAGGCCAGCATGGTATCGTCGTCGTCCAGCACATCCAGCGCGATGTTGGTGGTGAAGTTGTTTTCGCAGTGGGCCATGACGTGGGTCGCGCCGGGCAGAATCTCGAAGTGCTTGATGAACTCGCGCCAGGGGATGCCGGTCCAGGTGGTGTCCAGCTTGCTCCAGCGGGTGACGCAGTGGATGTCCACCGTCTGGGTCTGGCTGGGTAGAGCCATCAGCTCGGCCCAGGTAAAGGTCTTTGGCTCCTTGACCAGCCCAAAGACGCGCAGGTCCCAATCCACCAGGCTTCGATAGTGGGGCGTGGCGCCGTAATGAAGCACCGGAAAGCGCTCGGTGACAAACTGGCCCGGCGGCACGCGGTCGCCCTGTGGGCTTTTGGGGACATTGACCACCCGCTTGAGCCGCTCGACGCGCTTGAAAGGATTCTCCAGTTTCACAAAACACCTCACTCCCCATCTAGCTAGCGCATGGTCAGCGCCATGACCGCCTTTTGCACATGCAGGCGGTTTTCCGCCTCGTCATAGACCACCGATTGCGGCCCGTCAATCACGCCGTCGGTAACTTCGATGTTGCGGTCGGCGGGCAGGCAGTGCATGTAGATGGCATTGGGCTTTGCCAGCGCCATCCGCCGCTCGTCGGTGATCCAGTCGGTGTACTTCTTGCCGATGCGGGCGCTCTCTTCATTGTCCGAGGTGGTGAGCAGCGCGCCCCAGCTCTTGGGATAGACAATGTCGGCGTCGCGGAAACCGGCGTCGAAGTCGTCCAGGATTTCAAAGCTGCCGCCGTACCGCCTGGCGTTGTCCTGGGCCTGCTGCACAATGTCGGGCATCAGCTTATACTCCGGCGGGTGGGTCAGCCGCACGTTCATGCCGAAGCGGGTCATCTGCAAGATCAAGCTTTGCGGCACCGAGATCGGTTTCTGGTAGCTACTCGCATACGCCCAACTGACGTTAATGGTTTTGCCGCGCGGGTCGCCCACTTTTTCAATGATGGTCAGCAGGTCGGCCAGAATCTGGAAGGGGTGATAGACATCGCACTGCATGTTGAGCACCGGCACACGGCTGGCCTGGGCAACCTCGTTGATGTACTTGTTGCCGAAATTCCAGTCACATTGGCGGATGGCAATGGCGTCATAGTAACGCCCATAGATCTCGCCGATCTCCTTGGCCGTATCGCCATGGCTGATCTGGGTGGTGTCTGAATCAATAAAGGCAGCATGGCCGCCAAGCTGGGCCATGCCGGCCTCGAAGCTGGAGCGGGTGCGGGTACTGGTGAAGAAGAAGAGGAGGGCAATCGCCTTATCGCGCAGGATCGGGTGGGGGATGCCCAAGGCTCGGTCCCGCTTGAGCTTGAAGGCCACGTCAATGACCGTCTCGATCTCCTCCTTGCTGAAATCCATGTCACTGATGAAATCCCGCCCGCGCAAATCGGTCTGCATCGCTTCTACTCCTGCCAAGCGCCACG
>DATLZJ010000605.1:0-13408 GCA_035574055.1 Caldilineaceae bacterium | reverse complement strand
CGTGTTGCATCTGGGCAATTAGACCATGATAGCGACGCGCCAGACTACGCCGCATCCACCAACGGCAACACGACATGGGATGGATGCTCCGCGTCGTGGAGGATGGTCTGGTGGGCGACTTGTAGCGCCGCGCCGGCGCCGAAAGGCTGGCCGGTGTTGGGGTTGCGGTCCCAGCGCGGGAAGCAACTGGAGGCGACCTGGAGGCCGATCCGGTGCCCCGCCTTAAAGACATTGCTGGTCGCCCACAGGTCAATCACATACTCATAGGCGCGCCCCGGCTCGATCAAGGAGGGCGGCTCGCCCTGGCGGAAGCGACGATAGCGGGCGCGGAGGATGCCATCGGCCAGGTTGATGGAGCGCCCATCGGGATAGACATCGGTCAAGCGCGCCACAAAGTCTGTATCGGGCGCGGAGGAAGCAGCCCAGAGATGGACGGTGATCGGCCCCGTCACCTCTAGATCGCGTTCGAGGGGCGGCGTGCGATAGACCAGCACGTCCGGGCGGGCCTCGAGCGGGCGCTGGTCGAGGGGGCCGGCGGGATACTCCGGCGTCATCAGCAGCGCGCCGCCGCGGGTCGGCGTTGGGTCGGCGGGGTCATAGATATAGGCGTCGGGCGGCTCTGCGCCGGGCGCTTCAGGGCTGAGTTGCCCTCCGCCGCGCAGGTAGTATGGCGTGTTGCGGGCGCGCGCCAGCGGCCATTCCCGCTCATCGCGCCAGACATTCGCACCCATGACAAAGAGCTTGATGGGCGGCTCGTCCATGATCCCGTTGTCCTTCCCCTTGAGCCAGTAGTCGAACCAGCGCAGCTCCAGCGCGCCCAGGTCCATCTGCAAATCAATCAAGCCTGCCTGCGCGCCAAAGCCGAAGTTCAGCTCGCCCACCGGGTTGGAATAGGCGCTGTGGGTCCATGGGCCGATCAAGAGCTTGGTGGGCTTGCCCAGGGCGCGCATGGCCGTAAAGTGGGTTAGGGTATCGCCGATAAAGATGTCATACCAACCGCCGATATTGAAGCTGGCGGCCTGCACCTGCTCATGCTTGCCCAGGATGGCGCGCGGCCGGTAGCGGTCAGCGCCGGGCGGCGCAGCCAGATCGGCAAAGAAGGCAGGGGCGACCGCCTGGCGGCGGTGGGGCGCAAAATCGGCCAGCGGCAGCGACCAGTACCCCTCCGGCCCCAAGGCGTCAAGCTCCTGGGCCAGTGAGCGGATCGCCTGAGCAAGGGCCTGCGGATCGCCCTGGTAGCGGCGCGCCAGCACATCGCCGCCCACCGATAGGTGCCACTGGGCCATGACGCCCAACTCCAGCGCGCCGCCCCGGAAGGCAAGACCGTTGGCCGGGTCTGCCCAGGTCACATCAGGGATGATGGCCTTGAGCGCAGGGGGGTGGAGCGTGGCCGCGGACCATTGGGTGAACCCCACGTAGGAGCGGCCAAACATCCCCACTTGACCGTCGGCATAGGGAAGGGAGGCAGCCCAGGCGATGGTATCAACGCCATCTTCCGCCTCCCGGTCGAAGGGTTGCCACTCGCCCTCGGAGCGAAAGCGGCCGCGAGAATCTTGAATGATCACCACATATCCCTGCCGGGCCGCATTCACCGGGTCGGGGAACCAGACGCGGGCGATGTCCTTGCCATAGGGGGTGCGGCTGAGCAGCACCGGCCAGCGCCCTTCCGCGGCGGGGCGATAGAGATTGGCGCGCAGCACAGTCCCATCGCGCATTCGAGCCGGAACATCGAACTCAACAGTGACGGCATAGGGTTCGTTGGACACGGTCGCTTCCTTTCCTGGCAATTCCGTTCCTGGCAGTTTCGTTTCTGGCGCAAGGGCCTGGCAAAAGGACGGCGACGAACAAAGCGGCAATCGTGGCTAAGTTATTTGACCGATGCGAGTGCGGTGGCCGGCGTGGTACACTCGTGCCAGAAACGTCCTAGATGCGTTGCAGGCGCCGAGCGGCCCCTGCTCAAGAGCGCACATCGGGTACGGCCGGCCATCGTATCGCAGCTATGCCACTACAGGGAGGCGTTGCGCCGCCATGATCCTCACACTGGTTGTCATCTTCCTGGTTCTCAGCTTCATTTGCGGTCTTGTCCTCATCAGCGCCTGCGTCGTGGCCGGGAGGGCGAGTGAGACCCCTGAACGGCGCCTTAAGACCTCCACCCGGCAGGCCAAGCCCATGCGGCAACGCGTCCAGGTCATGCTCGACTGAGCGCGGCCGCAGCCACCAGGTTCGAGCAGCGCGCCGCCAATCCCGACGACAGCGCGGTTGGCTCGGTCGTAAAGAGGATGCAGACCAAGCCGCGGGTGGGGTCGGCCCAGACGAGCGTCCCGGTCGCACCGCCGTGGCCGAAGGTCTCCGGCGCGACCAGATCGCCGTAGTTTGACCAGCCGGAGCCGGGGTCGCGCCGCCCGGCGATGGCCCAGCCCAGGCCCCAGGCCTGGCGATACTGCTCCTCAACGGGAATGGTGGGCATTTGCCCCGTCTGGTTGCAGGTCATCTCCTCGACCGTCGCCGGGCTGAGCAGGCGCACACCGGCCAGCTCGCCGCCGTTGAGAAAGAGCTGGCAGAAGCGGAAGAAATCGCCCACCGTGGTGAACATTCCACCCCACGGCGCGCCAAAGTGGCGCCACCACGACTCATTCCAGCCCCAGTCGGCGCCCCGCATCTCCTCCGGCACGTTGACCTGTGCAATGCGGTCTATCTCCAGCCCCTGCGCGCCCAGACCGGTATCGCGCATCCCCAGGGGTTCAAAAATCTCCCGGCGCAGAAAGTCAGGAAAGGAGACGCCCTCAATGCGCTCCACAATGGCGGCCAGCAGCAGAAAGCCCATGCTTTGGTATTGGATATGGGTTCCGGGTGGGAAGGCCAGCTCCGCCTCGCAGACACGCGCCAGGAACTCGGAGAGGGGCGCATGGCGGCGGCGCAGCGCACGGTCGTCGGCGACCATATCAGGCAACCCAGACGTGTGGGTCAGCAGGTGGCGAATCCGCACCGCTTCCTTCCCGCGGTTGCCAAATTCCGGAATATAGTCCGCCGCCCGTTCATTGAGAAGCAGCTTACCCCGCTCGACCAGAAGCATGGCCGCCGTGGCCGTTACCGGCTTGGTCACAGAAGCGACCAAGAAGATAGTATCCGGGCGAATGGGCGGCGAATCAGGCGCCAGGTATTGCACCCCGCAGACATGGGGGGCGATGGGTTGGCCGTGGCGGGCCACCAGCAAGGCCGCGCCGGGGATTGCGCCCGTGGCGACGGCATGGTCCAACAGCGCATAGGCGCGGGCCAGCCGGTCCGGGTCCAAACCGGCGCTTTCGGCTGACGCCATGGGAGTCTGGATCATCGGTGTACCTCGGTTTGCCGGCGCTCAAGCGTGGGGATGGATGATCACCTTGAGGGTCTCGGCGGCGCGCTGCTCCAGCCGCTCCAGGCCGTCTTTGACCAGGTTGCGGAGAGGGACGCGGGCGGAGATCAGCGGCTCGGCCAGCACCCGCCCGTCGCCCAGCCAGCGGATGGCCGTGTAGTAGTCTTCATCATAGACATGGCTGAGGGAGCCGAGCAGTTCCTTTTCGGTTGCGACCAGGTGAAAGAAGTTGAAGGAGGTCGGCGCCACGGGCAACCCAACCAGGACAATGCGCCCTCCCTTGCGCGCCGCCTCGATGGCGACCGGCGTCACCGGCGTGCTGCCAGACGCCTCCAGCACCAGGTCCGGGCCGATGCCGCGTGTCCACTCGCGCAGGGCGGCGACCGGGTCGGTGATCAATGGATTGACGGCGGCGCTGGCCCCTAGCTCCAGCGCCAAGGCGCGGCGGTTGGGCAGCGGCTCCACGACAAAGACCTCGCCTGCCCCGGCGGCGCGGGCAACCTGGAGGCAGAACAGACCGATGGCGCCGGCGCCGAAGACCGCCACCGTCTCACCGGCCAACAGCCGGCCTCGACGCACCGCGCGCACCGCCACTGCCAGCGGCTCGGCCAGCGCTGCATGGTCAAAGCTCAACCCATCGGGCATCTTGACGGCCATGCTCACCGGCAGCTTACAGTATTCGGCCAGCCCGCCGTCGCCCATCAACCCCAACGCCGCCAGCTTATCACAGAGGATCGGCTGGTGACGCCGGCACCAGTAGCACACGCCGCAAGTGATAAGCACATCCGGCGCCAGGCGGTCGCCGGCCTTGAAGGAGGTCACCCCGCGGCCCGTCTCCACCACCTCACCGGCAAATTCATGGCCGAGGATGAGGGGGGCCTTGCGCCCGGTCAGCGGGTTGGGCGCGTCTACCGGGATAAAGAGCGGCCCGGCGCGGTATTCTTCCAGGTCAGTGCCGCAGATGCCGCACGCGCCCACACGGATGATGACCTCTCCCGGCCCAGGCGCGCTTGGCTCCGGCGTCTCCTCCACCCGGATATCATTACGCGCGTGCCACACGGCTGCCTTCATGGTCATCGCTCCTCTAAAGATTCAGAAGATAAACTGCAAAGGACGCAAAGAGCGCAGAGGGCAAACAGGGGGAAGAAGGTCGCCTGCTTAATCAGGCGCGCCAGGTTTAGACAATCACATCCTGCGCGTGCGATGCAGAGACGCCCTCAGCCTGAAGCAGGCGAATAGGTGGGGTCCTTCGCCCGGTGCAGCGCCTGCGCCAACTGCTCGGCAATATAGGCGATCTCCTTCCCGGTCAAATCCGGATAGGAGGGCAAGCTGATCCCACGCGCCCCGATCCACTCCGCATTCGGATAGCGCTGGGACGCCTGCGCATACATCGGCATGGTGTGGACCGGGCTGAAGGTCGGGCGGGTGTCAATCCCCGCCTCCCACAACAACGCCCGCACCATGTCCCGCTGCCGAGCCTCAGCCACCAAGATGGTGTACATCCAATAGCTGTGGAGAATGTCCGGATAGCTTGGCCGGTGACGCATGACCGCCACGCCCTTGAGCGCCTCGTCATACATCTCCGCCACCTGTAGCTTCTTGGCAAGCAGCTCATCAATCCGCTCAAGCTGCGCCAGCCCAATGGCAGCACAGATATTGGTCATGCGATAGTTGTAGCCAACCACGTCATGCCAGTAGGCGCGCTCGGCGGCCAGCCCCTGCCCCTTGTAATGGTTACACCGCTCGAGGAGCGCGGCGCTGTTGGTCACGACCATCCCCCCTTCGCCGGTGGTGATCAGCTTGTTGCCGTAGAAGCTAAAGGTGGCAATGTCGCCAAAGGTGCCCACATGCTGGCCGTGGAAGCGGGTGCCGATGGCCTCGGCGCAATCTTCCACCACCCACAGCCCATGCCGGCGGGCCAGTTCCCCAATCGCCTGCATGTTGGCCGGATGCCCGTACAAGTGGACCACCAGGATCGCGCGGGTCCGGGGGGTGAGCTTGGCCGCCACCTCCTGAGGGTCCATCTGCCACGACTCCGGCTCTACATCCACAAAGACCGGTGTGGCGCCTACGTAGGTCACGGCGTTGGCCGAGGCCACATAGGTCAGGGTGGGCACAATGACCTCATCTCCTGGGCCAAGACCCAGCGCCAAGAGCGCCAGATGTAGGGCTACCGTGCCATTGCACACGGCTGTGGCGTAGCGAGCGCCGACATAGGCGGCAAAGGCATTCTCGAACAGGGGCAAATATTTGCCTTTGGAGGAGATCCAGGTCGAGTCCAGGCACTCATTCACGTACACCTTCTCGTTGCCCGCTAACGACGGCTGGTAGACCGGAATCGGTTGGGTCGCCTTGACCATAGCACCCTACTTAGGTATTAGCTCAGAGTGATACCGTTGTACATGCCAGCAGCGTACACACTGGCAGTGTATATACTGGTTCAGCATACAATACACCGTGCCCGGTTATTCCCAAAATCAACCGCAACCCAAGACTTCTCGGCAACCAGGCTTCATATGATACGCCGCAGCCATTTCCGGCTCCCGAACCGTTGGTGGTACAATGCGTAACGGCTTGGGCGGCATTCCGGCCATCTTCTACTCTACCGGCAGGTTCCGGAGCCTGCCAGTCACACAGCCTAAATCGCAGAGTCAAGGCAACAGCGCGCCTAGGAGTCGCAGAACTGGCTATGTTCAAACGCTTCAGCACCAACTATATGGTTCTGTTGTTTTTGATTGACGTCGCCATTGTGCAGGTCGCGCTTGGATTGGGCATGCGCCTGCGCTTTCTGCTGCCGTTCGGCGACAGCCTGCACCCCCAGTGGGTCCCCGAGTTCGTCTACATCCCCACCCCGTCTCTGCACGTGGCCGTGGGCCTGATCTGGGCCGCCAGCCTCACCTTAGGCTCGGCCTACACCCCCCGCCGGATCGTCGTCTGGTTTGAGGAGTTCCAGCGGGTCTTCTTCAGCCATACGGTCGCCGCCCTCTGCTTTGCCGGGCTGCTCTACATGATCAAGCGCGACCTTTCGCGGCTGACCTTTGTCTATTTCTATATTCTGGCCTTGGGCGGGCTGCTGGGGTACCGGCTGTTGCTGCGTGTCTGGTTTCGCGCCGCGCGCCACACAGGCCAAGGCGTGACGCGCGTCCTCATCGTCGGGGCCGGCAAGGTCGGCTGTGATGTGGTCGAGCGCCTGCGCAGCCAACACTGGTCTAGCCTAACTCTGGTTGGCTTTCTGGATGACGACCCCCATAAACAGTCTATCACAGTGGCAGGGCTGCCAGTGCTGGGCCGGTTGGACGACGCCGCGTGCGTCATCAACCAGCATGAGATTGACGAGGTTATCTTTGCATTGCCGCTCCACGCCCATGCGCGGCTAGCCAACCTGGTCGTCTCTTTGTATGAGCTACCCATCCGTATCCATGTCGTGCCGGACTATTTCGACCTGGCCTTCCATGGCGCGACCATCGAAAGTATTGGCGGCATTCCCCTGATCGGGCTGCGCGACCCGGCGATTGACGGCTTTCAACGCTTTGTCAAGCGGCTCATGGATATCGCACTGGCTGGGTTGGGGCTGCTGCTGGTCTGGCCGGTCATGGCGATTGTGGCCCTTGCCATCAAGCTGGAAGATGGCGGGCCGATTCTTTACCGCAGCCTGCGCGTGGGCGAAAATGGCCGGCTCTTTTCCATGCTCAAGTTCCGCTCGATGGTGGTGGAGGCCGAGCGCTTGCAACCTATTGTTGCCCAAGTCGAGGATCGGGGCGCGTCTTTCCTGAAGCGAGCCGACGACCCTCGCATCACCCGCGTCGGGCGCATCATCCGCCGCACCAGTATTGACGAGCTGCCCCAGCTCATCAATGTGCTGAAGGGCGACATGAGTCTGGTCGGCCCGCGACCGGAGCTGCCCTGGTTGGTCGAGTCTTACCAGCCCTGGCAGCGCAAACGCTTTGCCGTCCCCCAGGGCATCACCGGCTGGTGGCAGATCAACGGGCGCAGCGACAATCCGATGCATCTCCACACCGAGCAGGACCTCTATTACATCCAGCATTACTCACTCTGGCTGGACCTGTTGATCCTGTGGCGCACGGTCGGCGTGGTCCTGCGCGGCCGCGGCGCCTATTAGGCTGGGCGGCTCGTACACAGGGTACGGCTCCTGGCGTTGATTCCGTTTGTGCAGAAAGTGACCTTCATCGTATGACTGTTCAGCAATCTAACCCATACGTGGATAGCCCACGTCCCTGGGTGGAGGATGAGGTTGACCTCCGCCAGTTGCTCCAAACTTTTGTAGATTGGTGGCGCGAGATCGTCCTGTTCACCCTCCTGGCCGCCGGGATTGCAGTGGCGGCGGTGCTGGTCTGGAACTTCCTTCAGCCTCCAGTCTATACCGCTGCGGCGGATGTGGTCCTGGCGCGCATGCGCAGCGAGGTTGAGCTGGATGAGCGATTTTTGACCACCGCCGAGAGCCAGCAGCCCACGAGCGATGCTTGGCGCGGCTCGCTTCTCTTGCTCGCCAAGAGCGGCGCCATTGCGGAGGCGGTGATCGCCGAGCTTGGCGACCAGCTTGATCCGGCCTACCGCACGCCCAGCGCCCTGGCAGAGTTGGTTAAGCCTGAGATTCCACAAGGCGACAGCGGGCCTCCTGCCAGCGACATCATTCGCATCACCGTAAAGCATGGCGATCCGGCCCAGGCCGCGCTCATTGCCAACACCTGGGCGCGGCACTTCGTCAGCCACGTCAACAGCGTCTACGGCCAGGTGCCTGCCGAAACCGTCGCAGCCCTGGAGCTGGAGGTAGCCAACGCCGACGCGGCTTACCAAGAGGCCGAGCAGGCGTATGAGCGCTTTATTGCCGAAAGCCGGGTAGACAGCCTGCAGCGCCAGGTCAACGAAAAACTGGCCCTGCGCGACTCCCTGCAAAAGAACCGCACTGAGCTATATACTAACCTAGTGGGCGCCCAATCCACAGGGGCGAGCCAGATGGTTGCCCAGCAGATTACCGCTGGCCTCAGCCGGCATCGGCAGCTCCTCGTGCGCCGCAACCAGGCCGAGCGCCAGTTGGCCCAAGCGCGCGCCCTGGCCGAGCAGTTGGAGGCCGGCGGCGAAGGCGCCGCCGCCAGCAGCGCGCTTGCCCTCCAATTGCTCAAAGTCCAGGTCTTCGCCGGCGCTCCCATCAGCGAGACCCTACCCACTGCGCTCGATTTAGGTATCAGCGCCCAGGTGACCCGGCAGACGGCTGAAGAGCAACTTGCCGATGTACGCAGCCTGGTCACGACGCTGGAGAGCTATCTTGAGCAGCTCGACGCCGAACTTGCCGCCAGCGCCGAGCAACTCATCGCTGCGCCGCTCGCCCCGCTCCTGGAGGTGTTGGGCAGCGGCGCCATCAGCGACACAGCGGCCGCGCCGGCAGGCGCTGATGCCGGCCAAAGCTACCTCGCCCTCCTAGAGGTAGACCCGCTAGTCCAGCAAACCAGCAATGGCGGCGCCCCTGATGCATTGGCCGCCGCCATCGCCCAGCTCGACGTGGAGCTACAACGACTGCGGGCTGAACTGGCCGCCGAACAAGGCCGTGAGCGCCAGTTGACCCAACAGCGCGAGCTGGCCTGGAACTCCTATGACGCCCTGAGCAACAAGCTGGCGGAGATGAAACTTGCCCGCACCGGCGCCAATTCAGAGGTGCGGATGGGCGCGCCGGCCACGGCGCCGGCCCGGGCAGAGCCGCCCATGGGCCTATTGCTCCCGGCAGCCGCTGCGGGGCTGGCCGGCCTCATCTTCGCGGTCCTCGTGGTCTTTGCTGCGACTGCCCTGGGCCGTAAACCATTTCTGGCGCGTGCATAGCTCCCGAACAGAGGACTTCACATCCCCATGACCATCCACTTTGGCACCGACGGCTGGCGCGCCGTCATCAGCGACGAATTCACCTTCGACAACGTGCGCCGCGTGGCCCAAGCCATCGCCGAAAAGACCCTGGCCGATCTCGCTGTCGCCCGAACCAACGGCCCGGCCCCGACCTTCGTCGTCGGATTTGACACGCGCTTCCTCAGCGACCGCTATGCCATTGCCGTCGCCGAGGTGCTGGCCGCCAATGGCATCCGCGTGCTGCTGGCCCAAGCCGACGCTCCTACCCCCATGATCTCCTATGCCATCGTCCACCATCAGGCCCAGGGCGGCGTCATGATCACCGCCAGCCATAATCCACCGCGCTACAATGGCATCAAGCTCAAGGCCGCCTATGGCGGGTCGGCCAGCCCGGCAGCGGCCAAAGCCGTGGAGGCGCGCCTCTATGCCAACCAGGCCGCCAACACCCAGCCCAAACGCATGGAACTGGCCGAGGCGCAAAACCAGGGGCTGGTGCAGCGCTTTGATCCCTTCCCAGCCTACGAAACCCATCTCCGCACACTGGTGGATTTCGACCGCATTGCGGCCGCTAAACCGTCCGTAGCCGTAGATGCCATGTATGGGACCGGGCGCGTCTACTTGCGCCGGCTGCTGGAGGACGCCGGCTGTACCGTCACGGAGCTGCGCGGGGAGATGAACCCCGGCTTCAACGGCATCCATCCAGAGCCAATCGCCCGCCACCTCCAGCCTCTCATGGACCTGATGAAGCAAGGCGGCTATCACATCGGGCTGGCGACCGACGGCGACGCCGACCGCATCGGCGCCGTCGATCCCAGCGGGCGCTTCATTGACCCCCACTGCATCATGACCCTGCTGGTCGAATACCTGGTCAACGAGCGCAAGCTGCGCGGCAGCGTGGTCAAGACCGTCAGCACGACGCAAATGCTCAATCGCCTGGCCGACCGCTACGGGCTGACGCTCCACGAAACGCCCGTGGGCTTCAACCATATCTCAGACCTGATGTTGCGCGAGCCGGTGCTAATCGGAGGAGAGGAGAGCGGCGGGATCAGCATCCTTGGCCATATCCCAGAGGGGGACGGCATCCTGCTGGGGTTGCTCTTGGTGGAGATGATCGCGGCGCGGCAAAAGTCGCTGGTCCAGTTGCTCGACGAGCTGATGGCCGCGCCGGACATCGGCGTCTTTTGCTACGCTCGGCTTGACCAACCGGTGCGTCCCTTCAAAAAATCGGAATTAGTGGCCGACCTCCTGAAGGCAGCGCCGCCGGCCCTGGCAGGTGTAGCCGTCCAGCAGGTCAGCGACCGGGACGGCGTCAAATTCATCCTGAGCGACAATAGCTGGCTGCTCATTCGTCCCAGCGGCACCGAGCCGGTGTTGCGCATCTATGCCGAGAGCCATAGCGAGGCGCAGGTGCAACAACTCCTGCACGAGGGCGCCGCGCTGGCCGAGCGGCTGCTCGGCAAGCCTCAGTTCGTCCACGGCGACTAGGTGGGGCGGGCGACTCAGTGTGGGCGAGGGGGCGCGCCGGTTAGGCAAGCGAGACGATTACCGCCGCCGCGGCCAGCAGGGCCAGGAGCGCCGCCGCCCCGCCAGGCAAGACCACGCTCACGACCGACTGGCCCCAGCTCAGGCCGGCAGCGGCGCGCACGGCGGTCACATAGACGACCAGCGCCCAAATCACCGCCACGACCTGGGCCGCCCACCCGACAATCGGGAGCGGCCCCAGGCCCAGCAGGATCAGCGGCAGGGCCGCATAGGCGGTCAATGCATAAAAGTGCTGGAGGGTGGCCGTCGTGCCCAACAGCTTTGCCACAACCAGCACCCCCAATCCGTAGACAATCCACCAGGCCAGCCAGCGCAACGGCCAATTGAGCCAACCGCCCAGCGCGCTCAGAAAGGCCGCCAGCCAGCCGGGCAGGAACGACGGCGGCAGCCCTGCCACTGTCTGGGCAGTCTCCAACATCGTCGCCAGCGGCCCCCAGGCGATGAAGGCTGCTTGGCGGGACTCGGCCGCGCGCGCCAGCTCTGCCAGGGGAACCACCGTTCCCATCCGGGTGGCCGTGACCCAGTTGACCACAAAGGGCAGCAGCCCTGCCAGGAGCGCCGAGGCGACGACCAGCCCTAGCCCCTGGCGCATGGACGTGTACCACGGGGTTGTCGGGTCGCCCGCCGGCATGGGGACGACCGGCGCCTCCCCGAACTGCGCCAGCGCGCCCCGCCGCATCTGGGCGGCGGTGGGCAGCCAGCCTGACCACCATACCCGCCGCGGCTCTAGGGCGCCATCATTGCGAAGGAAACTACCGGCGCTCATGCGGCAACTCCTAACGCAGCCAGCATCCCGGCGACCAACCCAACGGCCAGACTGAGCAGCGCCAGCGCCGCCGGTCCGGCCAACACCGCGATGGCGGCGCGCTGCCACGGCAGATCATGGGCAATCTCCACGGCCCGATAGGCGATCAGCAGCGCCCAGACCGCCAGCAGGAGGCGGCTGACCGCGACGAAGGGAACCAGGGTCAAGAGCAGCAGTAAATGGGGCGCCGCGGCCAGCGCCGTTGCACCGAGCGTCTGGCTCAACTTGCCGCGTCCCCCCAGAGCGCGCGCGGCGAGGTGGCCGGCGACGCCGTACAGAAGCCATTGCAGCAACAGCGCCAGCCCCGGCAACAGCGCTGCCAGCAGCCGCGCCGCCCCTCCCCGATACCCGGCCAGCGCCGCGGCCCAGCGCCATAGCTGCTGAAAGCTGGCATCTATCTGAGCAGGGTCTACCGTGGCGGGCGCGGTCAACGCCGCGAGCTGGCGCCATCCCTGGAGCAGGGCTGCCTCCAGGGCGCCGGCGGCGGGCAGGCTCGCGGTCAGCAGCAGCCCGCCAACCAGGTCCGCGACGGCCAGCGCAACGCCAACGCAGACAATCAGGAACAGCCCCTCTACCCACGGATTATCGTCGTCCACCAACGTGACGAAAGGATCGGCCTCCAGCACCAACGCCTTCCCCAGTAACTCCGGATAGCTCTTTGGTTGCAACATACCAATAGGACTCCTCACGAAGGCGATTGCCAAGACGACAGACCCATCATAGCATAGCGCCAGAGGGGGCGCAATGCCCCCCACAACTCGATCGCTTGCCTTCCCGCGCCAGTGGCAAGCCATCCTAACCATCTATTAGGTGGGTATCGTGTTGTGTAGGGGCGCCCGCAGCGGGCAGGCACAAGGCCTGCCCCTACGGTTTCATCAGTTGGTTGGGTTACATATCAGGGTACTTGACCCAGACGGGGTCCCAGGCTTCAAAGGGGAAGTTGGTCAACTGGTGCGCCTCGCCGTCGCCACTGAGGTTGATGATCCACAACTGCCGCCGGCCCGTCACCCGATTGGAGCTAAAGACAATCTGCGTGCCATCAGGCGAAAAGCTGGGGTGATGGTCCCACTCCCAGTCGTTGTGCGTCAACTGCACGCCCGGCCACGTTCCCCGCTCCACCAGCCAAATCTCATCATTGGCGCTCTCACTCGACACCAGCGCCACCACATCTTGTTTCGGCGACCACGCCGGCGACCACGCTACCCCCGCGCCAAAGTAGGTCAACTGATGGCGGCTGCCATAGACCAAGTCATCATAGAAGATCTGCATCCGCCCTGCATTATGGGCCTCGCCCCCACCCTCTGGCAACGAATAGGCGTGATACTGCTTGGTGGCCGAATAGCTCTCGCGCGTTTTGGCGCGGTGGTAGAACTCGCCGCTGTAGAGATAGGCGACGTTGGTGCCGTCGGGGTCCATGAACATGTAGTCCGGCACGCCCCGCGGGTTCTGGGACCAGTTGGACAAAAAGAGGATCTTGCCCATCAACTCCGGCGGTGCGGCATGGGTGGCGGTAGGGGTGGGCTGGGGGATCTCGTCCAGGTAGATAAAAAAGGGCGTCGGTTCAGGCGTCGGCGGCGGCGCCGGGGTAGGTGGAAGCGGTGTATCTGTCGCCACCAGCACCACGGCGCCCGGCGGGAAGGGGGTGGGCGTGCCGGTAGTGGCAGCCACGGCAGTGGCATACAGCGCCATATAGGCGGCAGTGGCCTGATTGGCGGGGGTGGGGGTGTGGGTGATGACGATGGGCGTGGGGGTGTCGGTGGGCGTGGCAAGGTTGGGCGGCGTCGGCGTGGCCGGCCCCAACACCTGCGCCCATGCCGTCGCCTGGGCCACACGTGTCGCTGCCTCAAAGACATCTA
>DATLZJ010000604.1:0-5204 GCA_035574055.1 Caldilineaceae bacterium | reverse complement strand
CTCGCCGGTCGCCGGAGATTGCATCGTCGTGCAGCCGGCCAACAGGACCAGCAGCAGGATCATGGCAAGGATCAAACCAACGGATGCATGGGTAGCGATTGCGTGCGCTCGCATGGCATGGCGTCCTTTCTCGGCAGGGCGCACCGGGCCGGTGGGCAGCACGGGCGCGCTGCGCCGCACAGGTGGGCGCAGTCGTTACCGCCATTGTACTACGATTTATCGGCTCAGGTGAAGCGAATACAGCGGCCCTGCCCCGTTGCCGGCGCGTGTTAGGATGGGCGCAGGAGGATGCTTTCACGGGAGGCATGGCCGGCTAGGTAGACAGCCCATGCTCCAATGCTCAGGGGGCCGGAGTCGTTATGAGGCACGGTCTTGGTGATGGGCAAGGCCGCCTGCCGGAGGCTTTGCAGCAGGCGGATGGACTCTGTGCGGGTCTCGTCGAAGAGGGCGCCTAACTCGGCTATGCTCTTGTCCTCGCCAGGGCGATAGGCGTCATATTCGTCCATGATCAGCGGCTCGCCAAGCAGGGTGCGCAGCCGGCGCTGCGCCCAGCGTTCGATGCCGATGATGTGGTTAGCCTGCGCCCGGTTGCGTGGCGTGTCCGCAGCCGCTGCAAAGCGGGCAGCGACCTGCCGGCGCGCCTCCTCTAGCTGTATGGCCAGGGCGTCATAGTCCTTTCCCTTGGCTCGACGCTCCAGGAAGTAGCCGATCACCTTGCCGATCAAGCTCATGTTGTCTCCCTTCGTGTAGTTGTCCCACCGGCGTCGTGGATGGCCTTGCTTGCATCAGGAAAGTTCGTGTAGCAAACCTTGATGGACTGCTGGCCGTTGGCTGCTGACAGGCGGCTTCCAGAGGCAGAGTCGGACACGTCACACGCTCCGCTACTGGGTCAGCTCCGCATAGAGCTGGCCGGCGAAGTCAAGCATGGCCTGTTGGTCTGCCGCACCGGCTTCCTGCTCGCCCGCGCCGGCGAAAACCAGGCGAATCGTCATGGCATCGGCCTGAGCCGGGTCGGTATGCTCATATTCAAAGGGCGCAAAGGTATCTACCCACTTATAGACCTGCGCCAGCTCGTCGGCGGTCATCATGCGCTGGGCGACGGTGGTGGGCGGGTCCTGCTTACAGGAGGATGCATAGACCTGGCCGGTGACATAGACGGTCAGATCATCACAGAACCCGGCGATGCCCCCCTCGCGGCGCCAGGCAAACGCCAGCCCCCAGGAAGCGCCGGAACGCCCACTCTCGGCCTCCAGCCTGGCTTGCCGCGCCCATTCGGCGATCATGCGCTGCTCGGCAGGGGTCGCCTCGGCCGTTCCCTGGCCGTTGAAAGTGATGGCGCCTGCCGGCGTGTCGGCCTGGAAGGGCGCATAGGTCTGGACAAAGTACGCCAGCTCCTGCTCGCGCTCCGGGGGGGCGAGCTGCCCCTGCATCATCCGGCCCATACAGGGGCCAAAGGCCAATCCTTCGGCGCCGATCACCAGCGACTGGCAGGTGACATCGGTCTGCTGCCACTCCAGCAGTACATCGCCGATGGTTGGCTCCGGCGCGGCGGCCAGCACGATATTGCTGCCGGTAATGTCGGTGTGATACTCGTACTGCTCGCCGTTGGCCTCGAGGATGACGCGATAGCCGGGGGTGATGACGGCCGCGCACATCACATCCGGTAAGCTGACGCCCAGGCAGGCGTCGGGCCACTCCACTGGCTCGACGCTGACCAGCGTCACCTCATCAATATCGGCGCCAAGCTGTTGCATGAGCATCTGGCGCACGGTCATCCCCACCTGCTCGGCTTCGGGACTCATGGCCTCCTCCGGTGCAGCGTCTGCCGGCGCAGACAGCGGCGAGGTAGGACCGGCTGCGGGCGCGGCTGTCTCCGGTTGAATCGGTTGAATACAGGCGGAAAGCAGAAGGGAAGCGCCCAAGAGGACGCCAGGCCAAAGGCGTCGCATATTGTTTTATCCTTTCAAATGCCAAGTGCTCCATACGTCCGGCCTTGTGGACGGCTGATCATTAGACTACCCTGGCGTCCGGAATGTTCCAGCGCTGCGCCCTAACCCTCATCCTATGAGCGGCCCAATCCGGCTGAATCGGCTACGGCGCTCCGGCGGTCTAACAAATCTCCAACTTCTATCTGACAGTGATCAAATGGCCGCGTGATAGAGAACGTGATAGAAAAAAGGTAGCGTGTTCCAAGGGCGTGGCGCTTCCGCCGCGCCGCTAAACGATGACCTCCAGGCGAAAGTTGTAGCGGACAAATTTGTACAGGAGCAACTCTGTGCAAGGAGGCGCGGCTATGGCTGAGTTCCAATTTACCATAGGCGCAGATGTCTACGCTAGAGATGGACGATGCGGCGTGATGCGTAAGGTCGTCATTGACCCGGCGACCCGGCGCGTCACCGACCTTGTCGTCGAAAAGGGATTCTTGCAGAAGGAAGATCGAGTTCTGCCGGTTTCGATTGTAGAACGGGTGACAACGGAGGAGATTCATCTCTCGATCCGGAGTGAGGAGCTGGAGAATTATCCTCTCTATCGTGAAGAGGAGTTCATCGGCCCTGCGCCCGGTTGGCAGGGCGATTGGCAGTATCAACAGGAAGAGATTTTGCACTGGCTGACCTACTATGGGCTTCCGGATTATCCGGAACCGATCATTCCCATGATCCGGCAGCGGGTCCCGCGCGGCATTCCATCCGAATTAGAGGTGATTGGCCGCGATACGCCGGTGCGCAATATGGATGGGATGGTCGGCAAAGTGGATCACCTCTTGGTCAACCAACAGAGTTGGGAGATTACCCATCTGGTCGTGCGCAAAGGAATGTTGCCCTATCGCCTGGTCATCCCAATTTCGTGGATCAAGCATATAGATGAGCACGGCGTCTTTATCCAGGGCAATAAGGAGCAACTGCGGGAGGCGCCGCGCCATATCGAGCGCTCGCCCATTGACATTTTGACCGAGATTCGTGAGCGGCTCAACCAAGCTGTCTATGATTTCCGCGATGTGATCGTATCGTTGGAAAACGGTATCGTGCGACTGCGGGGCACGGTCGAAGGAACAGCCGCCAAACGCCATGCAGAGCAGAGTGTGCGCTCGGTGCAGGGGGTGCTCGATGTTGAAAACCAACTGGATACCAATTCGGCGCTTGCGGCCAGAGTCACCGCGGCGCTGGCGTCTGACCCGCGGACCCATCTGGCAGTCATCGAGGTGATCAGCGACCGTGGCGTCATCACCCTGAACGGCAGGGTCAAGGATGCCGAGACGCGTCAAGCCGCCGAAGAGATTGCCTCAGAGCAACCCGGTGTCGTGGCGGTGATCAATGGACTGGAGGTCGAGCCGTCCGAGGAGGGCGAGCTGTGGCCTGGTCCTGCGGTTGCCGCGCCTTACATTCTGCCCTGGAAGCACGGCTAGAGCCGGAGCCATATTGTGAAGCGGGGGTGTGCTGGGGCCGGCGGGCCGCCCTGCTGCCGGCCCCAGCAGAGGTTTAACCCCAGACCGGCGGGATCCAATCTGCCTTTTTAAACTGTTTCCCATCACCTTGGGGGAAGTTTTGAGGAGTGATACAATAGCACTCTGCGGGGGAGAGGGCGAAGTTTGTGGATGCGCCTGTCCTACCCGTGGCCGTCCATGCCGGCGTCTGGCCGGCGTGATTCTGTGAATGAGGCGCCGCTATGCCACCTGTAGAAACGTCCCCGTTGGAGATGCCCTCTGCTGAAGAGCTGGCAAGATTGTTGCTGGACGAGGATCGGCTGTTGATCCTGGGCATGGCGGCGCGCCAGCCATGCAGCGCGGAGGACTTTGGCTTGGCGCTGGCGCGCAGACGGTCAAACCTGGCGCGCCATCTGGCTCAACTGGTCGAGGCCGGGCTGCTGGCTGCCGGCGGGCCGGCAGGACAGGAACGCTATACGCTGAACGTGCGCCGGCTCCAGTCGCTCAAGGCGGCGCTCTTTGCCCGTCCTGCTGCGCCCAAGCCGGCCACGCCGGACGAGCAGGTGCTGGCGACCTTTGTGCGCGATGGCCGGATCATCCAATATCCGGCCCAGCCGGGCAAGCGGCTGGTGGTGCTGCGCTGGCTGGCCGAGCAGTTCGAGCCGGGGCGCGCCTACAGCGAGCGCGAGGTGAATGATCTCTTGCGCAATCACAGCGAGGACCATGCCACCCTGCGCCGTTACTTGGTGGATCATGGGTTTTTACAGCGCGCTGAGGGTGTATACAGGCGCGTACCGGAGCAGCCCCAGGCACAGCCATAGCACGACGTTCAAGCGGGAAATCAGGACAAGCGGGAAATCAGGAGTAGTAGGGTAAAGCCTTGTATGCTGGCGATTGGGTTTGACGCCGATGATACGCTCTGGCATAACGAATCGCTCTTTTCACTTACTCAGGAGAAGTATCGGGAATTGCTGGCGCCTTACCATTCTGCGGAGTGGATCGATCGCAAGCTCTTTGAGACCGAGAGCCGCAACCTGGCCCACTTTGGGTATGGCATCAAAGGGTTTACGCTCTCGATGATCGAGACGGCGATTGAGTTGACCGAGGGGCGCATTACGGGCGCAGAGATCGGCCAGATCATTGGCTTGGGCAGAGCCATGCTCCAAGCGCCGGTGGAACTGCTGCCCGGCGCCAGTGAGGTGGTGCCGGCGCTGGCCGAGGCGCACTCGCTGCTGCTGATCACCAAGGGCGACCTCTTTGACCAAGAAAGCAAGGTGGCGCGCTCAGGGTTGGGCGACTACTTCAGCCGCGTCGAGATCGTGCGTGAAAAGGACCCTGGCGTCTATGCGACCATTCTAGCCCGCCACGGCATCGAGCCATCCCAATTCCTGATGGTGGGCAACTCGCTGCGCTCAGACATTCTGCCGGTGCTCTCCATCGGCGGTCATGCGGCCTATGTGCCCTATGCCATCACCTGGCAGCACGAGCAGGCAGAACTGCCGGAGCCAGACACCCCAGGATTCTACGCGCTGGCTTCGCTCCATGATCTGCCGGCGCTGGTCGAGCAGTTGAGCGCCGAACGGACGCCACAGCTATGAAGAGCGAGCGCGGTTGGCTCTCTTATCTGCTGGTCGCCATCCAGTTTGCCTGCCTGCTCTATCTTGCAGCGACGGGGCCCTGGCTGGCGCGGGGCTGGCGGCTGGCGCTGGAGGTAGCCGGCGGTTTGCTGGGCCTATGGGCGGTGTTGACCATGCGACCGGGGCGCTTCAACATCACGCCCGAC